>JBDSHD010000001.1:0-6067 GCA_039918655.1 Dehalococcoidia bacterium
CGCATGTTGTGGATGTTGCTCCCGGCGTTCGGTAAGGTTAGTGCCGCCGTGTTACCCGCGGACAATGTGAACGATGGGTTCTGCTGCCCGTCGAACTCGAAGAAATTGTCGCCCATGCTGAGGCTGCCACCCGCGTCCAGCGACACGCCCGTACTGTCTCCACCACCGTCCGTGCCGCCTCCGCCTCCACCAGCGGCCGGTGCCGCCTTCTGACCGCACGGGGGGAAGCCCTGTGACTCTGGATCGCCGGTGATCGTGTTGCCCGGAAGTATTGGCCCGTGGTAAATCTCGGCGTCCGCCGCGTGCTCAATAGCCTTGGTACCCGCGACATCCTCTCCCCGCTCGACCTCGATCGTGCGCTCGTCCGCATCCACCGCTGCCACTTTCATCACCTCGTACGGATCTTCCAGGGTCTCCCCACCAATTCGGATTAACACGGCTGGCTCGCCCTCGTGGGGCTTAATTCCAACCGCCTCGTTCACGTGAAGAGTGGTTCCCTCCGCACTCAGCGGTTCCGTGAGCAGGCGCGCAAACGCGAACGCATCCGCATGGTTCGCATCCTCGACTGCAAACTCCCATCCTTCCGGGGAGTACTGGCTGGTGATCAGGAGCACCAGTTGCTGTATCTGGAAGAAATTGAGCGCTCCGCCCTGCTCGATGGACCAGGGCGGCATCACGGTCCCCACGCGTCCGCACACAATGGTGTCGTGGAACCGCTTAGCCTGGACCTCCAGCGCCCCACCGGTGAGCTCTGGGGGCCGGTTCACCACAACGTTGAGCGGCGCACCGGGTAGTCCAGCGCGCTCGAGGGCGCCCTGACCCTTCAGTCCATGGCAGGACCGGCAGTTCAGGGAGAACAGATACGCTCCGCGCTCAACGTTTACCTCCTCCTGCCGCACAATCGCCTGCTCCGCCCTGTCTATGTCCCATATGAAATACAGGGTCAACCCCACCAGGGAGACGAATAACAGACCAATCATCACGTTGACCTGCTTTGCCGTGTTCATCTGCTGCTCTAACTCTCCTGCCTAAAGATCCGGTGTCGTATTCCCGGGCTCCAGCGGTACGGCGCGCCGTGGGTTGTCCGCGTTGCCCGAGTTCTCGAACTGCCTTCCAGTCTGTACCACGAGGCCACCGTCGGACTGCACTTCCAGCGGGAACACGTCCATGGGTCGCGGCGCCGGTCCGGAGACGAGGACACCCCCGTCTTTGGTGTAGGTCGAATTGTGGCAGGGGCAGCGGAACCACCCCTTAACTCCGTTGAACTCGAACGAGGGGTTATAGGGCACCGAACACCCCAGATGGGGGCACTTGCGCCAGAGCGCCAGGACACCGCCGGGCGTCGCTACTCCCGTCGAGGTCTCTCCCGGCGCGAGGTTCAGGATGAAGAACTTACCTTCGGGAATGACGACGGGATCGCCGCCTTCGGCCGGGATCCGGTCCGGTGTCACGTTGATCGGTCCGCCGAAACCCTTGATGTTGCGCGGCCAGATCATGTCGAGCGACGAACCGGCGAGACCCACGACCGCCAGACCGATCATGCTGAAGAAGCCGCCCAGGATGAACACCCGTCGGGTGACGATGTCCCGCTTGGCCACCGGCCTCGCAACCGGTGTTTCCACCGCGATCGCGCGCCCGGGAACGGGTTGTGTCGTTTCAGCGTCAGACAAGACTCAAACTACCTCTCATGCGACCAGATCAGCCTTCGTCAACCTTTATCTCCCAGAACGGCACCAGCGCTTGCGCCTGACCCCGGAAGAAGCTCCCGATCATGGACAGGGTCAGGTAGGCAACCATGACAGCGGTGAACATCACGATGAATAGGTCGCGTCTTGTGCGCAACCAACCGATCCTGAACAGGACATAGATGATAGCCACTGCCAGCAAGGCGATCGTCGACAATGGAAGAACCTGGTCCGACATGATCACCGGTATGTTCAGGTTCATGTCGCACCATAAGTGGAAACTGCCGATGTTTTCGCAGCGATTATTGAAAGGCACCGGAATCCGGTCCAGATCCTGCGGCCAATCAAGCTTACTGTCGTGGACCCCCCAGATATTCGGGAACGGGATCGCGAATTGGAGCCGTTTCGAGATGTCTTTCATGGAGATGATTCCCTGGTGGTTGTCAGGGTCTCCGTCAGTCAGGCAAGGCGTCGTCTGGTGCACGGGGTTCTCAGGATCGGGGCTTTCCTGACAGGACGGAATCCATTTCGTGAGTTGCTGCGTCTCGAAGGCAGGCGCCCAATTGGGTGTAAGGCGCCTGTCGCCTGCGTCCATGACGACGAGTCCAACACTGACCACTAGCGCGTAAATCACTGCTACGATAGTCAATCTGACTGAGTTTTTGGTTCCGAACCACACGCCTTGCCCGACCCGGCTGCGGTCGAGGTAGGGGATCATCATGAAGAACCCCAGCGCGATCGTGGGTAGGAGTACCCCAGCCCATGCTTTGTCCATGTGTAACAGGAGCTCCTGCAGGTTCAAGAAGTACCACGGCGCCTTTGACGGGTTAGGCGTCAGGTCCGGGTTCGCGCGGTTCAGTAGTGGTGCGTTCATGAGAGTCGAAAGAATCAGGAACGTGATCGTGAACAGGACAGCCGAGATGAACTCGATGAAGACCAGGTCTGGCCATACCAAGACCTCTTCTTCGCGTTCTCGTTTCGGTCGCGGCCGGACCTTCGCTGCCTGACCGGGCGCCGATGCTTCAATCGCCATGCTGGCCCTACAGCGGCCTGGCCATACCGCCGTCGCGGCGGATTCGCCAGAAGTGTACTGCCATGAAGATAGCGGCGATGAGCGGAAGGGCAATCACGTGTAGCACGTAGAACCGGATAAGCGCGTTCTGTCCCACCTCGAAGCCACCGAATACCACCAGCTGCGTCTCATCCCCGAAGTAAGGGGCTGACCCGCCGATACCGTGACCTACAGTGACCGCCCAGAGAGCCAGCTGGTCCCAGGGTAGGAGGTACCCGGTGAAGCTCAGCACCAGAGTTAGCACCAGCAGGATCACGCCCACCACCCAGTTGAACTCACGTGGTGGCTTGTAGGCGCCGGTGTAGAACACCCGCATCATGTGCAGGAACACCAGGATCACCATGGCGTGGGCGGTCCACCGGTGCATGTTGCGCATCAGTAGCCCGAACTTAACGTTCGTCTCTAGCGCCGCTACATCCTGGTACGCGCGGTCCACGGACGGGACGTAGTAGAACATCAGCAGTACGCCGGTGACGGTCAGGATCAGGAACATGAAGAACGTGAGGCCACCCAGGCAGTAAGTGTGTGTGATCTTAACGTGGGTGCGGTGAATCCGCGTTGGGTGCAGGTGCAGGAATACGTTCGTTGCCACCACCAGCATCTGGTTGCGTGGCGTGTTCGGGTAACCAGATCGAAAGATCGATTGCCAGACATAGTTGTGGAACATGGCGTCGTACACCTTGTCCCCGATGCCCAGCACCCGTTCGCGGGTATTCCTGGGTTTACCTGGATCTTCTACTACCGCCATCTACTCAGATCCTGCCCTTAGCGCTGCCACCAGAGGCCCATCAGCACCATGATCGATAACGAACCGAGGATCGTCAGCAACACGCCGAGAAACTCCATTCCCTCCGGCACTTGCCGGAAAAGGTCGTCCAGTCCAATCATTCGCTAACGCCAACCTCCGCTGCCCCAGGCAGCACTTTGTGAATGGTGATACGAGCCGAAAGTTAGCACCGCCAACGGGGTAGGTCAATACAACGACGCTACCAAAAACCCCCTGCGTTGTCGTCTCGCACGAATCCCGCGCGAGGCTCAGTGCCGGAACGCGCGTGTTCCCGTGAACACCATCGCCACGCCGTACTCGTTGCACACCTCTACTGCCTCCTCGTCCCGCGCTCCGCCGCCGGGCTGGATTATCGCTGTGATCCCGCCCCTGCAAGCATCCTCGACGGCGTCGCCCTTCGCGAAGGGGAAGAACGCGTCCGACGCCATCACGGCGCCCTGCTTGCGCTCTCCGGCTCGCTGTAGTGCCTGCTGCGTCGGCCAGAGCCGGTTGGGCTGCCCCGTTCCGATCGCCAACGTCGCTCTGTTCCTGGCGATAACGATGCCGTTCGACCGAACGTGTTTCACGCACGTCCACGCGAACCGCAATTCATCTAATTCGTGCGCCGTCGGCGCCCGCTTCGTCACCACGCTGATCTCCAGGTCTTCACCACGCATCGTGTCGGGAGTCTGCGCCAGCATTCCGCCCAAAATCGTCCGGTACTCCATGTGCCCGGTCCGGCGTTCCGCGTCCGGCATCTGCAGGATTCGCAGGTCGCGCCGCTTCCGCAGCCGTTCCAGCGCCCGCTCGTCGTACCCGGGTGCCACGATGATGTCGTACCGCTTCCCCTGCATCGACTCCACCATCTCCCACGTCACCGGCCGGTTCACGGCGATGATTCCTCCGAACGGCGATATCTCGTCGCCGGCGTAGGCCCGCTCGTACGCCATCGCCACGCTCTCATGGGAGGCGATCCCGGACGGTGTTGCGTGCTTCACGATTGCCACCGTCGGTTCGTCGAAGTCCAGCGCCATTCGCCACGCCGCGTCCGCGTCGAGATAGTTGAGATAGGACATCTCCATTCCGTGCAACTTCTCCGCATCGGCAATTCCCGGCGCGCGCCCGGTTGCCGGATCGCTGTAAACCGCCCCCCGCTGGTGAGGGTTCTCCCCATACCGAGTCTCCGCGACCTTTTCCAGTCCGACCGTTAGCTCGGCAGGAAATATCTCCCGGTTTCCGGCTTCCACTTTCCCTTGCGCCCGTAGATACCCTGCGATCATCGTGTCGTACGCCGCAACGTGCTGGAACGCCTTCGCCGCGAGCCCCCTGCGCATCTCCTCGGGCACCTGCTCGGCCCGAAGGCAGTCGATGACCGCAGCGTAGTCTTCTGGGTCCACCACGGGCAGCACCCACGGGAAGTTCTTCGCCGCCGCCCGCAGCATCGTCGGCCCGCCGATGTCGATATTTTCCAGCGCGTCCTGCATCGTCACGTCTGGCTTCGATATCGTCTCCCGGAACGGATAGAGGTTTACGCACACCAGGTCGATCGCCGGTATCCCGGATCGCGCGATCTCATCCATGTGCTCCGGCTTATCGCGCCGCGCCAGGATTCCGCCGTGCACCATCGGGTGCAACGTCTTCACACGCCCGTCCAGGATCTCCGGAAACCCCGTCAGCGACGAGATCGAGCTGACAGGCAGTCCACAAGTCTCCGCGAGGTATTTCTGTGTCCCGCTCGTCGAGTAGATAGTGAACCCGATCTCCGCCAGCCCCATCGCGAACTCCGGGAGGCCGCTCTTGTCGTAGGGTGCGAGTATCGCGATTGGCATCACTTATCCCCGGATTTCCGCTTGCATTCCATCATCCTCTTGGTCCTCGAAGTATTCCTGGGCAACCGATTCATCCACGGTCCCCTTGCCACTGCAGAACGGACAAACGGTTTGTCCGGGTTCAGCCGGGTCAATCCCCTGAAACGCCATTAGACGATCTTCTTCGATCCAGATGTATGAGCGATCGGGATCGTAGCTCAGGCCGGCCGCTGCGTGCGACATGTCATCGTCGTCGAGCCACTTCACATTCTCCGGCGATCCCGCGTGCTCCCGGAAAAACTGATCGAGAGCGGCATCAATGCTCGGCGCGTCTATCTCGTCTTCCCATTCCGTCTCGCGAACCAGCGGGGATCCGAAGTGGGTGGTGCCGGATCGCAACATGATGGGGGGTTCGCCGTCCACGTCGTGCGCCCCTCTCCCCACTTCTCGCTCCGCGTAGTAGACGCGGTATTTCACTGGTGCACTTCTGGTGCAGAACAATTCATGGTTAGTCGTCCCCCTGTGACGCCTCGTAGTCTTGAGCGATCGCCTCCGCCACCTCCCCCGTCCCGTCGCAGAGCGGGCACGATACCATCCCCGGCGTCGCTTCATCCAGGCCCTGGTACTCCATCAGCTTCCCCTCTTCGACCCACACGTACGTCCGGTCGGGATCCCATTCCTCATTCTCCTCCACCGGCCGCGCCCCGCCGCCCTCCTCCAGGATGCGGACCGCATC
>JBDSHD010000002.1:0-4830 GCA_039918655.1 Dehalococcoidia bacterium
CAATCTCGACGGCGACGATCGAGGAGATCAGAAGTCTCGTGTCCGTGTTCGTGAAGAGACCAAAGTCGGAGTTACTGCCCTTTTCGGGCAGAAAGGCGAAGATCGTGGTGTCGTAAAGCAGGAAAAGAAAGACCTGGTTGATGATGAAGCCGATCCCTCCGACTATCAGGAACTTGATCATCGTCGTAGGCAGATGGAGACGATAGGCGAGCCGACGGATCCAGTCGGCGACGCCAGTGTCGTTTGCGGTAGTTACCAGGTCAGGTTGCATTCGTTCACTCGTAACGGCTCAGTGATTATACGCTCGCGGCACACGCGACGGCCCGTCGTTGACGTAAGTCGAGGTTATCAGAAGGGTTGACGCCCACCGAAGGTGAGGCGTTGCAGGAGGGCGGTTAGGGACGGGCCCTGCGCCACGGGCGGCCCGTCCGCATGCGCCACAGGCCGCGGAGGTCTTCTGAGACAGTAGATCCAATCTTCACGCGCGTGTCGGGATCCTCCACCCATTCCACAGGGATGTCCTTCACCCGATAGCCCATCTTCTCCGCGAGGATCAGCAGCTCGGTATCGAAGAACCAGTTGTTGTCCTCGATGAGTGGCAGGACACCGCGCGCGACCTCACTGCTGATGGCCTTGAAGCCGCACTGGGCATCACTGAACCGCGTCCAAAATGCGGCTTTGATGATGGTGTTGTAGCCGATGCTCAGCACGGTTCTCTTGAAGGACCTTGTGGTCCTGGAGTTGCGCGCCAGCCGCGACCCGGTGGCCACTCCGTAACCGTCCTCGGCGATACTCCCGATCAACTTTGGAAATGCGGTCAGGCTGGTCGACAGATCGACGTCCATGTAGCTCATGATGTCCGCTGAGCTCTTGCCCCAAGTTTGCTTGAGCGCGTAGCCACGCCCCTTGCGTTCGATGCGGACGTACTCCACTTCACCGGGGAACCGTTCCGCTAAGCCATGGCTGACCCCTGGCGTGTCATCAATCGACGCGTTGTCCGCGATGATGATCTTCCATTCGTATGGGAACGAGTCCGAGTGAAGGAAATCTCTGAGGTTGGGGATGGATTGAGGCAAGGAGTGCTGCTCGTTGTAGACGGGCACCACGACGTCAACTCTGGGCACGTGACAATCGTAAGCCGTAGCTGGAGATGGTGTCGACAGTACCGGATTCAGCCCAGGATGACGCGCTTGGGCTGGCCGCGATTGTTTCGACGGTAATTCTGGATCACCCAGCGGCCGTCCGCCTCCTCGATGTGACAGCGCGGGCGGGAGGTCATTGATTCCTGAGCAGTTTTCACGGCTGACTCCACCTTTGATTGGAGGGCCTCGTTCTCGACGGTGACTAGCGTTAAGGAGACGATAGCGAGGTCGAGTAGCCAGCCGCTGATCAGCTCCGCCCAGCCCAGGTGGAACGAGGGGTCAGCGAATGAGGCCGATATCTTCACCGAGTCAGCTTCAGGCGCCGAGAGCAACAAGGTCGAACCGAAATGGGGCATCGCGAGATCGGAGATCACCCGGTACAGCTGGTCAAGGATGGGATCGCCGATAAGCGGCGAGGATGCATGAAAGCGCCCAAGGTCTATCGCTGTGGCCGTTCCGTCGCGGGACACGGCGCTGGCGAACCAGTGCTCGTAATCCGCGGCGTCGGCACCGGCTAGCGCCCGTCTCGTCGCGATACAGTCGAGAGCAGACCGGATGAGCGGGAGGCAGGAGCTGTACGAACCGTAAGTCATCAACCTGCAGGTGTCGGCGAGGAGTGCGTAGGTTCGGGATGTGTACGTCAGCGTTGCGGCGTCGGCCGGCGTGCGCGGCTTTCCGAGAGACGACACCGCATCGAGGTGCAGGCCCATGAGTTCAGCGAACGCATCAAGCTCGGCAGCGAGAACGAAACCTGTCTGCCGGTGGCAGTCGACGACAGAAGCAGGTGCGGAGCCGGGGCGGCCGGGGAGCGCATACCGCTCAGGCAACGCGAGGAGTGCCAGCTTCGGCGGCGGGGACGTATCCGTCATGCGCGGGCGACTACTGCCAACCCTTGGTGGCTCCCTCGACCATTGCCAGGGGGCCCACCGGCCAGTTGAAGCCGAAGACCATCGCCTTGTTGATGTCCTCGGCGCTAGCGATACCTTCCTCGAGGACCTTCTGAGCTTCACGGACCGCTGCGAAGTAGATGCGGTTGGCGACGAAGCCGTACTTGCCGGGTGCGTCCTTTACGCGGACCGAGCCCTTTCCGCCGCGCTCGCACAGACCCTCGATCGCCTTGATGGTCTCCTCGGATGTCTGCGGGGCGTGAATGATCTCTACGAGTTTCATGATCGATGCCGGGGAGAAGAAGTGCATGCCGATGAACTTCGGGCGGCGGGCCTCCGAGACGGCCTGATTGATGTCGGAGATGGCGAGTCCAGACGTGTTTGAGGCGAAGATAGCGTCTGCCTTCACAACCGAATCCAGCTCCGCGAACACCTTCTTCTTAAGTGCCAGGTCTTCGGGCACGGCCTCGATGACGGCGTCAACGTCAGCGAGGTCTGAGGCGTTGGTGGTCCACGAAAGGCGGGCAAGAGCAGCGTCCGCATCGGCCTGGGTCGACTTACCGCGCTCAACGCCTCGGGTTAGCCCGTAGCGACCGTCGACAATCGTGGAGCGCGACTTCGCCAGCATCTCTTCGTTGACGTCACGGATGATGACCCGGAGGCCGCCTACCGCGAGGGACTGGCCGATGCCCGAGCCCATTACTCCCCCTCCGATGATTCCTACTGTTTCGATGGCCATGATGGTTCCTCCTGATTAGCTGTGTTGAGCGAGAGCGGATTTCCCCGCGTAACGGGCCCGATTGCCGAGGTCTGCTTCTATCTGCAGAAGTCGATTGTACTTGGCGGTGCGCTCACCACGGGCCGGGGCGCCGGTTTTAATTTGGCCGGCACCTGTGGCGACGGCCAGGTCAGCGATGGTGGTGTCCTCGGTCTCGCCGCTGCGGTGGGAGATAACGTTCGTCCAGCCGGCGCGACGTGCTTCTGCGATGGCGTCCAGCGTCTCGCTCAAGGTCCCGATCTGGTTGACCTTGATAAGGACGCTGTTTGCCGCCTCCTGGCGGATACCTTCCCTGATACGCTGGGCGTTCGTGACGAAGAGGTCATCGCCGACCAGTTGCACGCGGTCTCCGATGCGGGCGTTGAGCGAGCGCCAACCGTCCCAGTCCTCCTGGGCCATCCCGTCCTCGATCGAGACGATCGGATACCGGCGAGCCCAGTCTGCCCAGAGGTCCACCATCTGGTCACGCGAGAGAGTGCGGCCTTCGCGAGCCAACTCGTAGGAGCCGTCACGCTCAAGCTCGGATGTCGCGGGATCGAGCGCTATTGCGATGTCTTCGCCCGCGCGATACCCGGCCTTGCCGATCGCCTCCAGGATGAGGTCGATGGCGGCGTCGTTGTTGGGGAGCGGTGGCGCGAAGCCGCCCTCGTCGCCCACGGTCGTGGGCAGACCCCGGTCGTGGAGGATGTTCGCCAGGACGTGGTAAGTCTCCACGGACCAGCGGAGTCCTTCCGCGAACGTCGATGCGCCGATGGGGGCGATCAGGAACTCCTGGAAGTCGGTTGAGCCTTCGGCGTGCTTACCGCCGTTGAGGATGTTGAGGAGCGGCAGGGGCAAGAGGGTCGCCTCGTCGCCGCCCAGGTGCCGGTACAAGGGTACGCCCGCATCGTTAGCTGCAGCGTGCGCGAGAGCGAGCGACACTCCGAGAATGGCGTTTGCACCGAGCTTCGATTTGTTCGGTGTCCCGTCGAGTTCGAGCATCCGTTCGTCGGCGGAGCGCTGGTCCGAAGCGTTGAGCCCCTTGAGTGCCGGTGCGATCACGTCATGTACGTTGGCGACGGCCGTGAGCACGCCCTTGCCGCCGTAGCGTTTCGCATCACCATCGCGCAACTCCACGGCTTCGTGGATGCCAGTGGAGGCTCCGGACGGCACGGCGGCTGTGCCTGACGCGCCACTGGCGAGCGCTATGGTGACAGTGAGCGTTGGGTTGCCGCGCGAATCCAGGACTTCGCGGGCGTGGATACTGGTGATGACGGACAATTTATTCCGCACCTTTGGCTCGGCGCGCCTGCGCCAGGGCGAGTGCTCGCTCAACGGCCTCGACGGGGTTTGTGAGTCGGATAATGCTGGCCTCGCCGTCGAAGCCGTGGTAGTTGAAGTCCCAGGTGTCCAGCCCTATGACTGGCCGGTCGTGAATGAGAGCGTAGGCTAGCTCGCTTAGAGTGCCGTAGGAGCCGTCAATGGCGATTACGGCCTCGCCGCTGAGGGCTACCGCGACGTTTCGCGCGTAGCCGATACCGGTGTAGATGGGGAACTCGACGTACGCGTTGGGCTGGGAGTCCTCGGGGCCGCGCCCCGGCAGGATGCCGATGGTGTGACCACCCTCCGCGCGGGCGCCCCGGCACGCGGCCTCCATGACGCCGCCACGGCCACCGCAGACAACAGTGGCCCCGCGCCGGGCGAGGTGGCGCCCCACTTCTTCAGCGAGATCCAACGCCTTCTCACCGGAGCGTTCACCGCCGATAACCGAGATCATAGTCACGGGTGGTAATGATAGTAGAGCGCGACTGTAAGAGGTAGGCGTTGTGCTGGGTCAAGACATATCGGACACCGTCTCCTTTCGTTGGGGTTGGTTGGACAGCCATTGGTGGTAGAACTGATCCGGGGTGAGGTAGCCGAGGGCCTGGTGGAGGCGCCACGATTCGTAGCGGTGGTTCCAGGCGAGCAGGGCGTGCTGGAGTCTGCCGAAGTCGGCGGGCAGGTCGTAGACGTGGTAGAACTCGTCGTCGTCGGTCCGGAAAGA
>JBDSHD010000003.1:0-5513 GCA_039918655.1 Dehalococcoidia bacterium
GACGGTCTTCCTCGGCACCTTCGAGAAGTTTGAGGCGCTCACTATCATCGGCGTCCTTGGCGTTGCATTCGCCGCCGGATACATCCTCTGGATGATACAGCGCGTCTTCTGGGGAGAGCCGGACCCACGCTGGGCGGAACTGACCGACGCCACGGCGTGGTGGGAACGCGGGCCGCTGCTGGCCCTCGCGGCCGCCGTCATTGGGATCGGTATTTATCCAGCCTGGATTGTTGACCTTTTGACCGATGGCGTAACGCCCATTGCGGAGCGTCTCGCATGACCGGCGCCTGTGGGCGAGGGCCGTCTAATGGGTGATTTCGGCCGCCTGGGCCCGGAACTCGGCCTCTTAATCGCCGCCGGAGTCATCGTGGTCGTTGACGCATTGCTGCCGCTGGCGGGCAAACGGGCGTGGGGAGCACGCCACTCGATCACCATCGCCTTGGCCCTTATCGGTGTGTTTGCTTCGATGGGTGCATCGTTGGCGCTGGTCCTCTCGGATGAGCAGGGTCCGGCGTTCGACGGGATGATCGCGACGGACGACTTCTCGCTCTTCTTCGCCTTCTTGTTCGCCGGAGTCGCGGGGATGATCGTCCTCGGCTCCATTGACTTCCTACAGCGTAACCGGTTCCACGCCGAGTATCTCGCGCTCGTGCTCACCGCATCGGCTGCCATGATGCTGATGGCGGCGAGCCTCGACCTGGTGATGATCTTTGTCGCTCTGGAAACGCAGGCTATCGCTTTCTACGTCCTCGTGGGTTTCTCCAAGAACGAGAAGTCAGGAGAGGCCGCGCTCAAGTACCTGATGCTCGGTGCCGTGAGCACCGCGCTGACCCTCTACGGCATGGCGTACCTCTTTGGTCTCTCGGGCGAGACCAGCCTCGATGGGATCGCCTCCTACGTCGACAGTGCCGATTCCAGCACGCGCACAGGCCTCGTACTGGCCACGGTATTCCTAGCAGGCGGGCTGGGCTTCAAGATGGCTGTCGTCCCCTTCCAGATGTGGGTGCCAGACGTGTATCAGGGTGCCCCGACTCCCGTCACCGCTTACCTCTCGGTCGCCAGCAAGGCAGCCGGGTTCGCCGTTGTCATGCGGATATTCCTCATCGGTCTCGGCGAAGGCGTCATCTCCAGCGACTGGGCCAACATGTTCGCGGCCATATCCGCCGTCTCGATGACACTGGGCAACCTGATGGCCCTGGGCCAGACAGACATCAAGCGCATGCTGGGTTATAGCTCGATCGCCCAGGCCGGGACCTTCCTCATTGGCCTGGCTGCGGTTGCTGCCAACGACCCGCAAATGGAGCTTGGCTCCAGCTCCGTCATCTTCTTCCTGGGGACCTATGCGTTCACCAACCTGGGCGCGTTCCTCGCCATCATCGCCATCTCGAACAAGATCGGCTCCGACAACATTTCCGATTACGCGGGGATCTACAAGCGGTCGCCGCTGTTGGCGCTGGGTCTCGCTGCGTGCCTCATCTCACTCACGGGCATTCCACCGACGGCCGGGTTCTGGGGCAAAGTCTACGTCTTCAACGCCGCGGTGCAGGCGGACCTCGTCTGGCTGGCCCTGGTGGGTGTGCTGAACGGTGTGATCTCCGCCTACTACTACCTTCGGGTTGTCCTTTACATGTTCACCCGCGACCCAGAAACCGAGACGGCTTTCAAGCCCAATATGGGACTTGGTCTAGCTTTAGCTATCGCCGTACTCGGCCTTTTCGCCATCGGCATCTACCCAACACCTCTCATCGAGGCGTCTGAGTCCGCGGCTCGGGTCTTCGCAGCGTAACGGCCGCCTGCTACGCTTCCAGCATGCAATCAGACCACGACGTCCTCGTCTCAATCGACCCCCGCTTCAGTAGGCAGGTCAGCGCCGATTGGCTGGTCGGGATAGCCCGGATTACCCTCGAGATGGAGAAGGTGGGCGTCTGTCAGTTGGGAGTGGTCGTGACCGACGATGAGCAAATTCGTCTGCTCAACCGAGAGTACGCCGGGGAGGACCATGCCACCGATGTTCTAGCCTTTTCCCTCACTGAAGGCGAAGATTTCGCGAAGCCTGACGAGACTGAGCGCATCGGCGAGGTCGTCATCTCCATGGAGACAGCGGTGCGGCAGGCGGAGGATGCCAAGATCGACCTAGAAAGCGAGATCGCGCACCTGCTTGTTCATGGAGTCCTTCATCTCCGGGGATACGACCATCTGGGGGAAGACGAGGAGCGGGTCATGCGCGCGAAAGAGCGTGCGGTGCTCGTCGAGGTTGGGCTTTCCGCACATTGAGGTGTCGCCGCCGACTATGAGGGCGCGTGGCTGCCGATTATAATTGCGGGCGTGAGTGACGTCCCCCTCTTCCCAGCGGAAACCGCCACAGACGAAGTGTCTGGGAACGAGTCCGCTGCTGTTGGCGCAGTCCGCGGCTCCTCGCCGGCCCAGGAGCAGGTCCTCTATCGTAAGTGGCGCCCGCAGACGTTCGCAGAGGTAGCGGGGCAGGACGCGATCACGCGAACGCTCCGCAACTCCATAACATCGGGCCACCTTGCCCACGCCTACCTCTTCTGCGGCCCCCGGGGGACCGGTAAGACGACATTGGGGAGGCTGTTGGCGAAGGCTGCCAATTGCGACGCCCCGGTGGAGGGTGAGCCATGCAATGCCTGTGAGTCATGTAGCGCCTTCAACCAGGGACGTGCCATGGATTTCATCGAGCAGGACGCGGCCAGCCACAACAGCGTCGATGACGTGCGGCAACTCAGGGAGAACGTGGTTCTCACCCCGATGGCCGGGCGCCGTAAGATCTACCTGTTGGACGAGGTTCACATGCTATCGACAGCGGCACAAAATGCGCTTCTTAAGACGCTGGAGGAGCCGCCGCCCCACATCATCTTTGTCCTCGCCACCACGGAGGCACACAAGGTAACGGGCACGATCATTTCGCGTTGCCAGAGATTCGACCTCAAGCGCATCGCCCTTCCGGGCGTAATCCAACGCCTCGCCACGATCAGTGAGAGCGAAGGGTTCACCTTTGACAGGCAGTCGCTGGAAGAGGTTGCCCGCGCCTCGACAGGTAGTCTGCGGGACGCCATCAACGCCATGGAACAGGTGGTGACGTACTATGGCCCATCACCCTCATTTGAGCAGGTGACGGAGGCCCTTGGCCTCACCGTCGACGCTCGCAGCGGTCAGTTCGTGCGCCTGGTGCTCGCCGGCGACCTTGGCGCGTCACTTGGCCTGATCGCTGCAGTGCGCGACGACGGAGTGGACATAAAACAGTTCGCCAACCAGGTAGTCCAGTACCTTCGCGGGCTGCTCCTGATTCAGGCGGGCGTGGAACAGTCTCTGAACCTTTCTAAGGACCTGATCGAGGAGGTCCGCGCGGAGGCGTCATCGACGCCGAGGGAAGGCGTCCTGCGCGCGCTGCGAGTGTTCGGAACTATAGATTGGGGTAAGGACGGAGAAGGGCCGGGCGGCTCGCTTCCACTAGAGCTGGCGTTGATTGAGTTCTGCGAGGTCCAGGCCCGCCCAATACGACGCATTGAGGAGCGGCCAGCTTCGCCGGTGCGAAAGGAACCCCAGTTCAGCGTGCCAGCCGCCGAGATGGACGCTGTCGAAGCGACGGTCGACACGACTACTTTCCAAACGAGCACACCCGACACCGACCCGGATGTTCCCGAACCGGCCGCTGCTGTGACTGGCGACCTGCAGGAGTCGCCGGAGCCCTCGACTGACCTATTGGATCAGGTGCGCACGGCGCTGAGGCAGTCTGACAAGCATCTCTCCGCCCTCTTAAACGGATCATGCGGCATCAAATCAGTCGAGGAAGATAAGGTAGTCTTGAGCTTCTATCACACGTTCCACCTCGAACGAATAGAGACCGGCGGCTTCCGTGGCGCGTTGGAGAAGGGCTTCGGCTCTGTGCTTGGGCGTCCGGTTTCGGTAGCCTATGAACACACACCACGCGGCCCTGAGGATGACAAGCCCGCCAGGGCCGGCGGACATCTAGTCCAGGCGGCACGTGAAAAATATGGCGCCCGTGCGGTGCCACAAGACGACTGATAGGAGGACGGTATGGCGAATCGCGGAGGACAGGGCGGCGACTTGATGAAACAGATCCAGCAGATGCAATCGAAACTCGCAGAGGTTCAGCAGAAGCTGGAGGACATGGTGTTCGATGCATCCTCGGGCGGCGGGGCTGTGCAGGTGCAGATGAACGCTAAACCGGCGCTGCTGTCCATCGAGATCAAGCCTGAGGTCATCGATCCCGACGATGTGGAGATGCTCCAGGACCTGGTGATGGCGGCGATGAACGATGCACTTGAGAAGGTGCGCGGCGGTCAGATGCAGCAGTTGGCCGGACTCGCCGGCGGGCTGAACATTCCCGGACTGAACCCGGGCTAGCCGCTGGAGAATCCACCCGGAGCTACGGCGATCACAGTTGGTTAATGAGCACACGCAGACCACGGCCGCGCCACTCGCGCGGCTGATCGAGGAGTTCTACAAGCTTCCCGGCATTGGGCCGAAGAGCGCACAGCGTCTCGCGTATTACGTGCTTCGCACACCGATGGCCGACGCGCAGGCCCTGGCGCAGGCGATCATCGAGGTCAAGGAACGCGTTACTCTGTGCTCGATTTGCCAAAACGTCACGGAGATCGATCCATGTCGCGTATGTATCAGCGACGCCCGCGATCGGGAAACTATATGCGTGGTAGAGGAACCTCTCGATATCCTGGCGATCGAGCGGACAGGGAGTTACAGGGGCCTCTATCACGTCCTTCATGGGGCGATCTCACCGATGGATGGGATTGGCCCTGAAGACCTGAAAATCAGCGAACTCCTTAGCCGCCTGCGCGACGGCATTGTGCAAGAGATCATCCTTGCAACCAACCCCAACCTTGAAGGCGAAGCTACGTCCATGTACCTGAGCCGCCTTCTTGGTCCACTCGGATTAAAGGTGACCCGCCTCGCGCGCGGCCTGCCTGTTGGTGGCGACCTTGAGTACGCGGACGACGTAACTCTGTCTCGTGCCTTCGAGGGGCGGCAAGAGATGATCGAGTAATGTCTCCGAATACGCGGCTCTACAAGACCGAGGCCATCGTTCTGCGCCAGCGGCGGGTAGGTGAGGCCGACAGGTTCCTCACGATTTACACGCCCGGCCTCGGCAAGTTTGACGTCAAGGCGAAAGGCGTCCGTAAGACAACAAGCCGAATGTCCGGTCATCTCCAGCCCCTCGCGCATTGCATGCTACAGATTGCCCAGGGGCACTCCATGGATGTCGTTACAGGTGTCGAGACACTCGCGAGCTTCGGTCACCTGCGCGAGGACCTCGACCGCTTGAGTCTGGCGCTGTACGCGGCGGAGCTGACCGACCGAATAACACCTGAGCGCGCCACATCCTTTCCATCGTTCCGCCTCCTCCTGGACGCTCTGCAGCGACTGGACCGCGAGGCAGATGGTTGGGCGGCTCTCAGGTACTTCGAGATGCAATTGCTCGGTCAGGCAGGCTTCAGGCCAGCGATCGAGGCCTG
>JBDSHD010000004.1:0-6264 GCA_039918655.1 Dehalococcoidia bacterium
ACGAACCGCCCGCATCACCCAATGCCGTCATCCTGACAACGACAGGACCTGGCAGGGCCGGGAGGCCAACGCCACGCGGAATGCGCCCAACGCCCGTGTATTGGCAATGCGTCGTGCTGCGCCCGCGCTAGCGTCGCCGTAGAGGAGGGTCTTCAGCCCTCCAAAGGGGCGGCGTAAACACGCAACGCCGCGCATCGCATGTAGAGGAGGGTCTTCAGCCCTCCAAAGGGGCGGGGCCGGGGAGGCCGGCCACGTCATCGGCGAACGGCCCGCGCCCGCCTACCCCAATATCGCCCCTTGCGCCCGCAACCGCGCCTGCAAAGCACCCACATCCACGGCGCGCAAACTGGCGCCCGTACCAACCGCCATCGCCGCCGCCGTCCCCGCCGCTTCCCCCGTCGCCATGCACGCCGGTATCTCCTTCGTCGCGTGGTGCACCCGGTGGTCCACCGAGATGCACCGCCCCGCCGCGATCAGGTTGTCGGTCCCGCGCGGCAGCAGGCTCCGGTACGGGATGTTGTAAACGCAGTCGTACTTCGTCCAGTGCCCCGTCCGAGCCACCACATCCTCGAACGCCCGGTCCATGTCCTCCCGCGTCATCACGTACTCGCCGAGCAACCGCCGCGACTCCGTGATCCCGAGCTGGTCCGCCATCATCGAGATGTGCGCGTCCCCGAACCCCGGCACTGAGGCCTTTAGCCGGTCCGCCTCCTCGAGCACCATCCGCCGGCTCTCAACCAGAGCCTCCGAGACCTCATCCGGGTCCGTCGCGTCGATCTTGCCCGGCACACGGCCCTCGCCGCCCCACGGCACCAGCGCCCGGCCCTCGCCGATCGTCCGGAAGAACAGCCCCTTGCCCGAGTCCAGCGCTCCCTCGATGTCTGTCACCCCGCTCATCAGGAACCACAACCACGGGTGCACCCGCTCCGTCTCGAACGCCTCACCCGCCGCCGCGAACACGTCCCCATCGCCGCTCGCGTCCACCACGACTCGCGGGACTATCGCCTGCCTGCCTGCCTTGTTCTGGACGATCACCGCCGTGATCCGCCCGTCCTCGACGACCGGCTCGCACGCCCACGTCTGATACAGGACCCGGACGCCCGCCTCCTTCAGCATCGCGTCCGCCGCGAAGATGAACTCGTGCGGCTCGAACGCCACGGAGTACCGTACCCGGTGTCCTTCCGCAGAAGGACTCCCCCAGACCAGCCCCCAGCGTCGGCAGTGCTCCACCAGTTTCGAGTCCGGGTCGTTCCACTCGCTCTCCGGCGGGTAGTGCACGGCATCCCGGGCCGCCATCCGCTCCACCATCTCCTGGCACAGCCCGCCGATCGCCCGCTTGCCCGCACCGTCGTCCAGCGTCAGCAGCAGGATGATCAACCCGCCCGTCGCCAGTCCGCCCGTGTAGCTGAACCGCTCCACCAGCATCGTCTCCGCTCCGTTCCGCGCCGCCGCTGCCGCCGCCGAAAGCCCGGCGGATCCGCCGCCGACGACGAGCACGTCTGGTCGCGCCACAATCGGTACCGTCGCATCGGGAAGGCGGATGCGATCGCTCACGTCGCTATCGGTGAATGGCGATACCGCGTATCGCCGGGCGTGTCAGGCACAACGGCGGGATCGGCGGCGCCAGGCGTTGGTGCCATATCTCGCGGAAAACGAACCCCGCCCTCTCGATCGCCCCCCTTGTGTCGCGGTTGGGATGGCAACCTGCGCCCACCCACCTCCACGCCGGCGTGCAGACGTCCTGGAACCACGCCCCAACGCTATTGCTCGCCCGTACGTGCTCCACGAAGCGGAACTCCCCGCCGGGCTTCAGCACGCGCTTCATCTCCGCCAGCGCCTTATCCAGGTCGGGCACGCTGCACAACACGAGAGTGCTGATAACCGCGTCGAACGACGCGTCCTCAAACGGCAGGCTGTCCGCGCCCGCCTCGTAGCCCTCGATCTCCAGGCTCAGCGTCGCGGCCCGCTTTCCCGCCGCCTCCATCATGTACGGGTCAGGATCGGTGGCGATCAACACCGAAACGGTGTCCGGGTAGAGAGGGAAGTTAGCGCCGTTGCCGCAGCCGATCTCCAGCACCCGCCCGCTCAGACCGGCCAGCGTCTCCCGGCGCATCTTCTTCAGAGACGCCGGCTCAAACTTGACCGCGCGGCTCCAGTAAGCCGCAAACCACTTGTGACCCTTCTGCGTCGCCATGCGTCGCTCAGGATAGCAGCACACGAGGCCTACCGCACGTTGGCGAGGCAGCCGAGGCCTGGTTATCTACCTTACTGGCATATGTCAGGAGTCATACCTTGTGTTAAGTGTATAACCCCCCATCACGCCGTCTTACGCCATTCGCCCCGGCCGTCGCGCGTCTGCCGTGACGCCTGCGCGTGCAGGACCGTGCCCTCGGCAGTCGTCTCCGCGCAGTCCGCGCCATTGAACGAGTACGGCAGGAAGGCATCCGGGTCAACCTCAGCCAGGAATCGCCCCGACGTGTAGGCATGGCCTTCGATGAAGACGGCGTCCAGCACCTGCGTTACCGGCAGGTCGATCACCGGGTCGTGCGTGGAGTCCCGGAACACAACCTCACCCCGGCCCCTGCGCGCCGTGATCACGGTCAGGTCCGTCGTCACCTGGACGAGCTGCGGCGGCCCATCGAATCCGAAGCCGTCCGGCCGTGGCTGGTACTTGAAGTGGAAGTCCGATAGCTCCTGCCGGCCCGCCGGGGCCGGGCGAT
Source organism: Dehalococcoidia bacterium (assembly GCA_039918655.1). GTDB lineage: Bacteria > Chloroflexota > Dehalococcoidia > SM23-28-2 > RBG-16-64-32 > DATKKM01. The sequence continues at coordinate 2,721 of JBDSHD010000004.1, forward strand.
CGCATCGTCCGCGCACGCTCAAGAACCGGATCTCGCCCCGTTCCGCTGAGCCCCACACGTGCTCATCCTGCTGCTCGAAAACGATGCTCCCCAGCTTCCGCGGCTCACCGTACTGCTCGCGACCGAACGTCATCGCCTGCGCCGTCGAGACCGGCGCGCTCAGGCAATACGTCCCGATGACGTCGCCGTATCGTGCCCGCACGCCCAGCGTCGCGAACTCGTACGGCCCCGCGCAGTTCGAGTTGCCCACCTCGCCGACCGTGGCCACGGCCACATGGTTCGGCGCCGGCTCCAGCGGCGGCGGCAGCAACTTTCCCAGCACTACCGGGTCCGTCTCGAAGTACACACTCAGCGACTTCAACCGAAGCAAATGGCACCGCGAGTTCACTGCCTGGATGCTATTTATCTCTTGTTCACTCTTCACGAAGCGCATGGCGGCTCGCCTCCATTTCCACTCGTGAACAATGACGCGGGCCCCTGCGCGCTCGTTGCGTTCCGATGACAGCGTCATTCCCGCGAAGGCGCCCACCCGCCTTCGGAGGGGGAGCCCACGCCGTCCCCGTCAAACCCACTGAGCCGAAGCTTTCCAGCCTCAACTCACCAGAGGCCATCCCCATCCGCTTATCCGTTGCGCCGAAGACAGCATGTTTCCGCCCATCCTGCCTGCCTTGTCCGTCTGGGCCCGCCGAGGGGGGAGGCCGGACGAACGACCCTGGAGGCTTCGCCATCGCCTAATCAGAGGCCCATCCCCATCCGCTTATCCGTTGCGCCGCAGGTAATCCGCTGTCCATAATGAGCCCTCAACCCCCTGCCCCAGCCTCGGAAAGGACCCTTTTTCGTGTCGGCGGACGCCCCGGAGGCACCCCCCTCCCGCACGCCCGGACTGATCGACGAGTCGAACCTCCTCGGCTCCGTCATGCGCCTCGCCTGGCCTGTCGTCGTCCAGCAGGTCAGCTTCTCTATGGTCCAGCTCGTCGATACGGCCCTCGTCGGCCACCTCGGCGAGGACGCACTTGCCGGCGTCCGTCTTGCCGGCCAGCTCTTCTGGTTCTCGCAGACCGGGCTCGTAGCCGTCGGCGTCGGCGCCACTGCCATCGTTGCCCGCTCCATTGGCGCCGGTGAGGGCCATCGCGCGTCCACGTTCGTTCAGACCGGGTTCGTCCTGGCCCTGGCTTGGGGCATCCTGATGGCCCTCATGATGTGGTTCGGTGGTGAAGCCTGGCTTGGAATCATGGGAGCCGAGCCAGAGGCGCAGGCCGCGGGCACGGAGTTCCTGAAGGCGCTCGCTATCGGTATGCCTTTCATGGCCATCATGTTTGCCGGCAACGCCGCCCAACAGGGCGCCGGTGACACCCGGTCACCCATGGCCATCGGCATCGTCATCAACGTCGTCAACGTCATCGTCGCCTACACCCTGATCAATGGCACCGGTCCCGCCCCCGAGCTCGGCGTTACCGGTTCGGGCCTCGGTGCCAGCATCTCCGCCATGGTCGGCTGCGGACTCGTCCTGGCTGTCCTCGCCAGCGGCAAGCGCGTCCTCTCATGGCGCCCATCTACGGCCCTCACCTTCGATCGCGCCGCCGCCGGCCGGCTGATGAACATCGGCTTCCCTGCCGGCATCGAAATGATGCAGTTCAACATCGCCTTCATGTTCTACACCCGCATCATCGCCAGTCTCGGTACCACCGCTCTCGCCGCGCACGGCGTCACCCTCGCCATCCAGAGCCTCACCTTCAACGTCGGCTTCGCGTTGAGCATTGCCACGAGTGCACTGGTCGGACAGAGCCTCGGCGCCAAACGCCCGGACCTCGCCGAGCGCTCCGCCTACGTCACAATGCGCTACTCGCTCGTCTTCATGTCCTTTCTCGCGCTGATCATGATGCTCTTCGGCAGCCAGATCGTCGGCCTCTTCGTCGCCGGCGAAGACGCGGCCGAAGTCATCGATATCGGCAGCGAACTTCTCTTCATCTTCGCCTTCGCCATGCCCGGTCTCGCCATCAGCCTCACGCTTGGCGGCGCCCTCCGCGGCGCCGGCGACACTCGCGCCGTCCTCTACATCATGGCCGGCACCACCTGGATCATCCGCCTCGTCCCCGCCTACCTCCTCGCCATCACCTTCGGCCTCGGCGTCCCCGGCGCCTGGATCGCCGCCATCCTCGACATAAACACCCGCGCCGCCCTCATGTGGCTCCGCTTCCGCCTCGGCAAGTGGAAGACCATCAAGGTCTAGGCCAAGCCCCGTGGCGAGTCGCTGCTGCAGGTAGCGGAGGGTCTTTAGCCCTCCACCGTTGCTGCTGTGGCGAAAGCGATGACCCCCCCTGCTACAATCACCCCAGAGGTATCGCCCCATGCCCGTCATCGTCTACACCCTCCGCAACTGCGAAGTCAGCGATAAAGCCATCTCGGCCCTGCGCGAGCGCGGCGTTGACTTCGAGGAGCGCCGCGTCGACGAAAACGCCGGCTGGTGGGAAGAGGCCCTCAACTACAGCATGGCCGTCCCCATCATCATCTGGGGCGAAGGCGACGTTGAGCTTGGATGGGAAGGCGAACACGGGTGAGACATCACCTGAGCGGGGCCGTGCGCTCTGCAGGTCCGACGGGTTCCCGCAAGACCGGTGACAAACCCGCTGCCGCCCTCCGCATCCACAACACCCTGACCCGCGCGGTCGAAGACTTCGCGCCCTCCGCTCCCGGCCCCGTCAAGCTCTATAGCTGCGGGCCCACTGTCTACCGCTACGCCCACATCGGCAACCTCCGTTCCTACCTCATGGCCGACTGGCTCCGCCGCGTCCTCGAGGTCCAGGGCTACTCCGTCACCCACGTCAAGAACATCACCGATGTCGGTCACATGCGCCAGGATATCCTCGACCGCGGCGAGGACAAGGTGATCGCCGCCGCCCGCGCCGAGGGCAAGACCCCGCAGGACATCGCCGCCTTCTATACCGATGCCTTCCTCCGCGACGAGGCCGCCCTCAACATCCTCCCCGCCACCGTCTTCCCGAAGGCCACCGACGCCGTCCCCGGCATGGTCGCGATGATCGAAAAGCTCTGCGCCTCCGGCCACGCCTACGAGTCCGGCGGCAACGTCTACTTCGCAGTCGCGTGCTTCCCCGGCTACGGCAAGCTCTCCCGCCAGTCCGGTGATGGGCTCGAAGCCGTCAGCCGCGTCGAGCCCGACCCGTTCAAGCGCGACCAGCGCGACTTCGCCCTCTGGAAAGCCGCTGAACCCGGCCGCGACCTCAAGTGGCCTAGCCCCTGGGGCGACGGCTTCCCCGGCTGGCATATCGAATGCTCCGCCATCGCCGCCCGGCACCTCGGCGAGATCGTCGACTTCCACACCGGCGGCGTCGACAACATCTTCCCCCACCACGAGGACGAGATCGCCCAGAGCGAGGCCGCCTTCGGTCACCGCCACGTCCAGACCTGGGTCCACGGCCAGCACCTCCTCGTCGACGGCCTCAAGATGGCCAAGTCCACCGGCAACCAGTACCTCCTCAGTGACATTGAGGCCCGCGGCTTCGACCCCCTCGCCTTCCGCTACCTC
>JBDSHD010000005.1:0-7148 GCA_039918655.1 Dehalococcoidia bacterium
GATGCTTAGCACCAGTGGCAGCTTCTGTTCAGGCCTCCACTTCAACGGTCTTCCCATGCCAACTTCCTTTCGTCGCCACCCCTCTACCTCAAATCTACGACTGTCTCAGAAAGTCTGACACGGGACACTAGCTGGTCCGCACCTGGCGCTCCACGGGAGGAGAGCGTCTACTCAGTGGGCGACCGTGACCGGCCTCACGATCCTGTGCGTTAACCACTTAACCGTGCGGCCATCGGACCTATCCCTGTAACGCATAGGCAACGTCTCCAATCTTACTCTCTGGAACATCGAGGAAGACCCGCCCGTGCGGAGGGCTATTAAGCGTATGAAGATTCTCATAGTGGACGACGAGCCTGATATCGTCGAGGTAGTGAACCTCTGCTTTAGCCTGAGGTGGCCGGACGCGGAAGTGATGGCCGCTGCCTCCGCTGAAGAAGCCTACCGGATCGTTGAACAAGACCGGCCGGACCTCGTTCTCCTGGATATCAACCTGCCTGGCGCCGATGGCTTCCACCTCTGTAAGGAAATCCGCGGCGATTGCGATGTCCCGATCGTGATGCTAAGCGCGCGGGACTCTGAGGTAGACAAGGTCCGCGGACTGGAAATGGGGGCTGACGATTACATCACTAAGCCATTCAGCCACCTGGAACTACTGGCCCGAGTAAGAGCTGTCCTCAGGCGCTACCAGGTGCGTGCCCCGGAAGAGAACGAGACGTTCGAGTCCGGGAACCTCCACATTGATTACGGTAGTCGCACCGTTACGGTGAACGGCGACACGGTTCGGCTGACTCCGACGGAGTACTCCCTGTTGTTCCACCTTAGCCGCAATGCTGGCCGCGTATTACCGCACGGAACACTTCTCTCCAAAGTTTGGGGCCGAGAATACACCGACGAGGTGGATTATCTGAAGGTGTACGTTCGCAGGCTCCGGCAGAAACTGGAATCTGACCCTGACACGATCGGGAAGATCGTGAGTGAGCGCGGGGTCGGTTACAAATTCGTCGCGGCCTGACCTAAACTGCGCGACTTTTTCCACCAGTCTTGCACAAGAAATGCTCTGATTTCCACATACTTCGCTGTACCTATTCTTGGGTAAAGTGGTAGACCGCTCCTTGACAACTACATATTTTCTTCATGATAATTAAATTGCTCCAACAGGGCCGCAACTGTTGGAGTTCTCAGCGCTTCTCGGGTCTCATCGCCGCACCCCCGCGAGCTTTCGACTCGAGAGCGCTTTTCTTTGCGCCTGTAACTAGCCCTCGCTCATTCCATCTTGTATTGGGGGGAGTCCCACCAAACAGATGGAAGATCTTCAACTTGATCCGATCCGCCAGGTGCGGATTGCAAAGCTATGGGCGTTTGCCGGTATCACATGGGCGATCGTGTTTCCGCTTCTGGTCTATGCGATAACGCATAACCGATCTGGACTGGAGATCGCGTTCGTACTGATTCCTGCCGCCGGAGTCTCGTTCGGAGCCGTTGAGTTAGCGGCGCGTTGGGAAGTGAGGACGCACCGTCGCTACGCCTATCCTCACCGTCTCGGCTTCGCCCTGGCATCCATCCACGTCTTCGAGGATGCCTGCTCCCTGGCCGCCAATGCCCTCGGCGAGTGGCTGAATCTGCGTGCCGTGGTTATCAGTGTAATCAGCGAGGATGGTGACCGGGCCGAACCCGTCGCGGCATATGGTTTACCAGAAGGTTGGTCCACTACGGATCACGCTCTGGCGACGGACCGATGTGGCCTTGACCGGCAGACGGGTAAGTGGCAGCAACTCCGCCGCTCGGCACGACACGATCCATCCCTGGCGGGCGCTCCCGGTCACGATGTCGTCTTCGTCCCGCTCATCAGCCGTGAGCGGATCCTTGGCGTGCTGACGATGGTGGCCGAGCGTCGCAATCCACAACTTGGCGACTCCCGGTTACTGGCCGCGCTGGCGATGGTGCTCGGGTTGGCACTCGACAACTGCCGGCTGTACGAGGGCCAGCGAGCAAATGCGCGGCACTTCGAAGGACTTCACCGCATGAAGAGCGATTTCCTAACGACCGTGTCACACGAACTGCGCACGCCCCTGACATCAATAACGATGGCCGCGGAGATGCTCCTCGAGGAAGAAGACCCGTCCGAACGAGAAGCTACCCGTGGCCGGCTGGTGCGAAACATAGTAAAAGGCGCAACCCGGCTTCGGAGTCTGGTTGAAGACCTCGTTTCGGCATCGAGACAGGATGACTTCCAACCCAGACTCGAGCCTGAATCGACATCACTGAAAGATGTGCTAGCGGGCGCCGTACAGATCGTTCAGCCCCTCCTCACAGCAAAGAGCCAAACCCTGGAAGTGACAATGGAAGAGCCTGGGGCAAAGGTTCGCGTCGATCGTCTCCGGTTCGAGCAGGTCCTGATAAACCTTCTCTCGAACGCGCAACGCTATAGCCCGCCGGGCGGCCATATAGAAGTTACGACGACCCAGTTGCAGGGCGACGAGATCCTGATTGCGGTGACCGACTCAGGTCCAGGAGTGGCGCCGGAGGACTCGGAAATGATCTTTGAACCGTTCTTCCGAGGAGACCGATCGGGTCTGGGCCTGGGCCTGGCGATCGCCAAATCGATTGTTGAACTTCACCGGGGACGCATCTGGGTCGAACCCGCACCTCGTTTCGGTAGCCGATTCTGTGTCGCCATATCGGGCGCCTCTCAGGTTCGGAAAACGGAGTCGTTCGATCCGATCCAGGCAACCGCATCGGACGAGTATCCCGAAAGAACCCAGCCCGAAGTTGACATCACCATCCAGGTGAACTGAATCACCCGTATACTCAATTAGTGCGCCTCGAACGCCTTCTGATTACCAACTACCGCAACCTGGCACGAGCGGAAATTGAGCTGCGCGACGGATCGGCGGCTTTCCTTGGTGAAAACGCCCAAGGGAAAAGCAATCTACTGGAAGCTATCTACATGCTCGCTACCATGAGGTCACTCCGCGCCGAATCCGATGCTCAGGTGATCCGCCAGGAGGCTCTGGGCGAGGTCCTACCTGCTGCGCGCATCGTCGGAGAGATCACAACCCGTGACGGGCCGTTGAAGGTCGAGGTAACCGTGATGATGCGACCGGGCGGTAATAGTGCGAGTAAGACCGTCAAGGTGAATGGCGTTTCGAGACGCCTCTCGGGTGCCGTTGGTCGCATGATGGCCGTCCTATTCACGGCCGAGGACATGGAAATGCTAACAGGTAGCCCCTCACTCAGGCGCCGCTACCTGGATGTCACATTGAGTCAGGTCGACTCGCAGTATTCCGCTTCGCGGTCAAGATTCGACCGCCTCCTCACACAGCGCAACGCCCTCCTTAAGCGGATACGTGAGGGTAGCGCCCGATCCGACGAGCTAACCTACTGGGACGGTGAGCTCTCCTTGCACGGGGGTATCGTGATCCAGAGGCGGGCCAGCGCCGTTATGAAGATCGCTCAACTCGCGTTGGCGTCACAGGCAGAATTGGCACCGGGTGAGCTGCTGGACGTGGCGTACATGCCAAGTCTCGATATTCGCGAGGCTGGCCAAGTGCCGGACAGTAAGTCGCTCACCCGTCTATACGCAATTAGATTGGCCGCCACCCTCGATCGGGATATCGCCGCGGGCATGACCCTCACAGGTCCCCATCGGGACGATGTTGGCTTCGCGCTCAATGGCTTCGATGCAGCTTCATACGCCTCACGGGCGCAGCAACGCACGATAGCCCTTGCACTGCGGTTGGCAGAGGCAAGCTTCCTGACCACGGAGCGCGGCGAACCTCCGGTGTTGCTCCTGGATGACATTCTGTCGGAGATGGATTCTTCACGGCGCGAAACGGTGATGTCCTCAATTGGGCACGTCGATCAAGTTCTGGTAACAGGAACGGAAGCGGAGCGGTTTCCCCGAGAGTTCTTGAACAGGGCTACGCTGTACGCGGTCGAGCGAGGTTCAGTCCAGGCGCTGATACTGGGACAACCTCTGGCATGAATAACTTACTTACGTACGCCTCGGGAACCGCGACCCAGAGGGATGCAGGCACCACCTCCGCTTCAGTGGGAAACTGCCCCAGCACCTCGCCGTCTAATTGAACCGGAATTCGAGCGTCCCATTGAAACTCCACTTTGTTCACTCGCCTGTACAGTGCCTTGTCAGACTTGCGGTGGATCTGGGCAATTGTTCGGATCGCGTGCAGGACTATATCTCTCGTACCGTCGCCCTCGTAGACGCAGACATCCAGTCGCCCGTCATTAATGACCGCCCTGGACGCGATCTTGGTAAGTCCGGCGTACAGTCGTGTGTTGCCCACTAGAGCCATAAGGAAATCCACGTGCCGCTCGTAACCATCGAAGCGGACGGTTGCTGGAACGCCCTTCCACCGGAGCATCTCCTGGAACGCCGACAGAATGTAGGAGGCAGTACCAATCTTGTCCTTAACGCCGGGGCGGACGTTCTCCGTGATTGAGGCGTCGATTCCGAACCCGGCGAGGAGGAGGAAATGCCGCCCGCCGGACTTCCCCATGTCCACCAGCCGACGCTCACCCGTGATCATCAGGCGCATCGCCTCGACAGTCTTGTGATCCAGTCCCGCTTCTCGAGCCCAGATGTTGCTCATCCCAGACGGAATGGTGCCCAAAGCCGTTCGGCTTCCCACGATGCCGTTGGCCACTTCATTCACGGTTCCGTCCCCGCCGCAGGCGATCACCAGGGGCACGCCACTCTCCGCCGCGCGCCCGGCGAGGGCCTTGGCCTGGCCGGGTTCCACCGTTTCCTCCCAACGTACTGTCCAGCCGGCCGAATGCATCAACTCGTCAACCTCGCCTCGGCGGTGCGCGCGTGGCGCGTTGTGCGCCACCGGATTGACGATGACGAGGGCTTCCTTCCGGTCATACCCTCTGATACACGTGTTCACGATACGCACAATCGTAAAGGCGCACGAAGATGACGACAAGTGCGACGCGTGCTTATGATTGCTGCTGACTTTCGCAGGCATGATTTCATCGTGAGAGGATCGCTAGATGGGTATGGAAAAGCAAATTGGCGTCAAGAGACTCGACCATGTGTGTTGGGCAGTCCACAAAGTAGATGACGTGCTTCCGCTTCTTGTTGACTTGATGGGCATGACGGTAGAGGGCAAGTTCGAGAACCCTGAGATGGGATTCCGGGGAGTTGGGTTGAAAGTACCGGGCGGGACAGGCCACTTCGAGCTATTGGAGCCATACGACGACTCCAGTTACTTGCATCGGTTCCTGGAAGAGAAGGGGCCGGGACTGCACCACGTTACCTTCGAGGTAGAAGACGCGGACAGGGCGGCGAAGGCGATAACCGATTTCGGCATCGAGCCGTGGGGAGGGGTCAGCCGGTCCCACGGATGGGTTGAGACCTTCATTCATCCCAAGGACTCCGGCGGGGTCCTGTTCCAGTTCTACCACGAGGAACCAGAGCATCAGCACGCCGCCAAGGATCACGATCATTCCCATGCGCACGAAATGGAGCCGCCGTCATAGCCGCGCTGACACCCCCTTCGGAGGGCGAGGTCAAGGTCAACGGCCTCAGAATCCACTACTTCGAGTGGGGAGAGCCTGCAGGGCGTCCGCTTGTCTTGATGCACGGGCTCCGTGACTACGCGTATTACTGGCAGGACTGCGCGAACCGGTTGTTGAACGAGTTCCACGTCTTTGCGCCGGATATCCGCGGGCATGGTGAAAGCGAACAGGCTCCCGGGGGATACCTTGTATGGGCGTTGGCTTCGGACCTCGCCAGCTTTGTCGATGCTATCGGCCTGCAGCGCTTCGACCTTGTTGGCCTGTCACTCGGATCACGCGTATCGATGGCTTACGCCCGCGAAAATTCGCTTCGACTTAAGCATCTCGCCCTTTGTGATATGGGGCCGCAGATGGCGCGGGTTGGCGCCGTTGGGTTGAAACAGGACATGACCGCGAAGTCAGACCGACCACCGAGTTCTTTCACGTTGGAAGATGCACGGGCGTTCTACGCGGAACAGTGGCCGTCGCTGGACGCAACTTCCATACAGCGCCTCATCGAGAACTCGCTCATCCAAGGCGAAGACGGGATGTATTCCAATCGCTACGACCGGCGATTGGCAGACATCACTACGAAAGCGGCGATCCCCGAGATCAACTACCTCTGGGAATCGCTGACACGAGTCCGCTGCAAAGCCCTGGTCTGTCGCGGTGAGCAGAGTCCAATTCTCGACGAGGAGATATCGAGCCGGATGGTTGACTCGCTGCCTGACGGTCGGCTCTATACGTTCAGTGAAACTGGGCACTCGCTGCCCAGGCTGCGACCGGAGCTATTCTCCCAGGTCATCCGGGGGTTCTTGAACGACGAACCGCTATCTGAACAGTAGCCCAGATCTTACCCCCCGATTGGGCGTGGGCGGTGCGAGGGCGCCTGGTCTCGAGACCGGAGCGGGCGACCGGCGGGATGGACGGCTTCCAGTTCCTCTTCACGCCCCATGACGATGACGCGATCGCCGAGTTCCGCCAGGTTCGTTAGGGGCGGGCCGACGTTTATTTCGCCGCCCTTCTTGTGAATGCCGAGGACCACTACCGTCTTGCAGTTCTGAAGGATCTCTTCAATAGTGTGCCCGGCGAACCCAGACTCCTCCGAAACCTCGATCTCCGCCAGCACTGACTCTCCAACCTCGCCCGTCGCGAGGGTGTCAATGAACTCCACAACAACCGGCTGAAGGGCTGATATCGCCATGTGGCGGCCGGCGATTACGTACGGTGAGAAAACGCGGTCGGCGCCGGCGCGTTGCATACGCGGCTGGCTCTCTGGACGGGAGGCGCGAGAGACCACAAAGATATCAGGGTTAAGGGCCTTGGCCGTGAGGGTGATGAAGGTGTTACCGGAATCGGAGTCTGAGGCGGCGAGCAGGCACCGCGCGCGGTCTATCCCTGCCCGGCGCAGCATTTCATCGTTCGTAGCATCGCCCTCGATGAGCAAGTAGTTGTGATTCGCGGCTCGCTCCACGGACACCGGCGTTGTCTCGATCACGACAAACGGAAGACCGCGAGAGGCTAGCTCCCGTGCAATCTCCTCGCCGACGCGACCGAATCCGCAGAGGATGTAGTGATCTTTGATCCGTTCTATCTGACCTTGCATGCGACGTACCCCGAGTAGGGTA
>JBDSHD010000006.1:0-9791 GCA_039918655.1 Dehalococcoidia bacterium
CCGGTCGTGTACATGTCCGACGCGTTCCTCGCCACCGGGTCGGAGCCGTGGGCGATCCCCGACCTGGCCGATCTGCCCAACATCGCGGTCGATAACTTCACGGACAAGGCGACGTTCCGGCCCTACAACCGCGATCCCGAGACCCTCGCCCGGCCGTGGGCGGTCCCCGGGACGCCCGGGCTGGAGCACCGGATCGGCGGCCTTGAGAAGGCCGACATCACCGGCAACGTTAGTTACGAGGGCGCGAACCACGACAAGATGACCCGGCTTCGAGCCGAAAAGGTGGCGCGAATTGCGGATGATATTCCGGAACTGCAAGTGCTTGGGCCGTCGAAGGGTGACCTGCTGGTTCTGGGCTGGGGCAGTACCTACGGAGCGATCCTGACGGCGGTGCAACGGGCGCAGGCCAAGGGTGTTTCCGTAGCTCACGCCCACCTCCGTCACCTGAACCCTTTCCCGAAGAACCTCGGCGACGTGATTGGCCGGTTCGATAAAGTGCTGATACCGGAGCTGAATCTCGGCCAACTGGCCCTGTTGATCCGGGGACAGTTTCTGGTCGACGCCGTCAGCCTGACCAGGGTCACAGGGCGGCCGATGATGATACGCGACATCGAGGAGAAGATATACGAGATGGCAGGAACTAAGGCGGCAGCGAAATGACCGTGACATTCTCACCCGATGACGTGACCCCGCTTCAGCGCAAGGACTTCGTTTCCGATCAGGAGGTCCGCTGGTGTCCGGGCTGTGGCGACTACTCGATCCTGGCCCAGACCCAAAAACTCATGCCTGACCTGGGCATCGAGCGAGAGAAGATCGTCTTCATCTCGGGCATCGGCTGCTCCAGCCGCCTGCCGTACTACATGAACACTTACGGCTTCCACAGCATCCACGGCCGGGCGCCCACGATCGCCACGGGGCTGAAGGCCTCTCGACCGGACTTGCAGGTCTGGGTGATCACCGGCGACGGCGACGGGCTGAGCATCGGCGGAAACCACATCCTTCACTTAATGAGGCGGAACGTTGACATTGTGGTCGTGCTGTTCAACAACCGGATTTACGGGTTGACCAAGGGCCAGTACTCCCCGACTTCTGAGTTCGGCAAACGGACCAAGAGTTCCCCCTACGGGGCGATCGACCATCCGATCAACCCGTTGAGCATCACACTCGGAGCTGAGGCGAGCTTTGTGGCCCGATCGCTGGACATAGACCAGCACCACCTCATCTCGACATTGGAGCGAGCATCACGGCACAAGGGCACAGCGTTCGTTGAGGTGTATCAGAACTGCAACGTGTTCAACGACGGGGCCTACAGTGAATTCGCGGAGAAGTCCGTGCGACCGGAGCGGACGATCATCCTGGAGCAGGGCAAGCCGCTGGTCTTCGGTGCGGACAGGGACAAGGGGATAAGGATGAACGGCCTCACACCGGAGGTTGTTGAACTCGGAAACGGCATAACTGAAGCCGATCTCCTGATCCATGACGAGACGAATCCGGATCCCGCGCTCGCGTTCATCCTCAGCCGGCTGCACTGGCCAGAATACCCAGAGCCGCTGGGTGTGTTCCGGGCGGTTGAGCGACCGACGTTTGAAACCCTCATGGCGGACCAGATAAGGGAAGAGACCGAGAGAATGGGTGAAGGCGACCTGCGGGCACTGATGATGGAGGGCGACACGTGGACCGTGGAGTAGAGTCGTCCCCTGCGTCTAGGGGCGTGACGATCTGCCCGGACTGTCGCGCCGAGAATATCGAGGGAGCCGAGTCCTGCGAGAGTTGCAGGGCAGACCTGGTCGGCCTCAAACTACCGGGCGCGAGCAACGAACTGGAAGAACACCTGATGTACGGCAAGCTCGGGGAGATGGGTGCACCCGAGGCCCTGAGCGTGGCCCCCGGTGATCCGGTGGCGCTTGCCGTCCACTTCATGCGCGACAAGGAAGTCGAATGTGTGCTGGTGCGGAATGGTGGGAAGAAGATCGTCGGGATTCTAACCGAGCGCGACGTTCTATTGAAGGCTGCAGGCCCGGACCGTGACCTCATGGCCCTGGCGGTGAAAGACATCATGACGAAGGATCCAGTGATTCTCCGCGAAGAGGATAGCCTGGCGGTCGCGCTCCACAAGATGTCGGTTGGTGGATTCCGTCATATCCCGTTTGTAGCAGACGACGGGACGACGTTGCTTATCTCGATTCAGGACGTGCTGCGCCATGTCGCCCCTTACATCCCAGGCGGTTAAGCGGCGGCGCCGCCCTCTCGCGGCGTCCGTACCAGTCCCTCCTGAGCCACAGAAAGCACGTGCGCTCCGTCCTGCCGGTACATCGCGCCGTGGATCAGCGCCCTCGCGGCGTGGGCGATTGGACTGAAGCTCGTGTAGAGCAGCCAGTCATCGAACAGGGGTGGGTGGTGAAACCAGACCGCGTGGTCCAGGCTGGCGTTCGCCCCGGGCCCCCAATGTTGCTCCAGGCCGTGCGAGTATCGGGCCGTGCTCAGTAAGCCCATGTCAGTTGAGTAGGCCAGGATGGCGGCGTGGACAGCCTGATCGTCGGGGAGCACACCCTTAGGGCGGATCCACGTCCTGCGATCAGGGGCGGCGCCCTCTTGCCGCACGCCGATTGGTTCGCAGGACAGGATGTCGATCGGCCGCTCACGGCGCCACCGGTTCATCATCTGTTGCAGTTGCGCGTCCGGCCGAACCATGTCCCAGTCCTTCAGTCCTTCTGGTCCGGGGGCTTCAGGGGCCGGCAGTTGCCGGGAGACGCCGTCCTCTTCCTTCTTGAAGCTGCAGGACATCTGGAAAATCGCCTCACCGGCCTGATAGGCGACAACGTCACGGGTGGTGAACGTGCGGCCGTCGCGGATCCGGTGCACGACGTAGCGGATGGGCGCATCGTGCCTGCCGGGGCGAAGGAAGTACGCATGGAGGGAGTGGATGGCGCCTTCCTCCACAGTCCGGTAGGCCGAGATGACGCACTGCGCCGCAACCAGGCCACCGAAGAGACGGCCCTCACCCTTCCCGGGATCAGCGAGGAACAGGTCGCGGTCCAGTTGGTCAAGCTGCAGTAGCCTAAGCAGCCCTGAGAGTTGTTTCGACATCTCCATCTGCATGTCGCCAGTCTAGGCAGAACGAGGCAGGAAGAGATAGGCTGCGGAATCTGATTTCGTTGACGCCTCGATCTGCCCAGACCTACAATTCATGGGCGTCTGGCCTGGGGCGGTTAGCTCAGCGGAAGAGCGCTTCGTTCACACCGAAGAGGTCGCAGGTTCAAATCCTGCACCGCCCACCACCCCTTGACCCCGAATCCATCGTGCTATCCTGATTCTTACTATGGCCAAGCAACGGCTGGACGTACTTTTGGTCGATCGAGGCATGGCGGAGAGCCGCGAGAAGGCCCAGGCGCTTGTAATGGCTGGGCAGGTCAGGATCGGCGATAGACGCGCGGTTAAGCCCGGTGTTCTCGTTAGCGATAGCGTAGAAATTGGGGTCGTGCGCGGTCAGCGCTTCGTCGGCCGGGGCGGCGAGAAGCTTGCGGGCGCTCTGGACAGATTCGGTACGAAGGTCCAGGGAGCGATTGCCCTCGATATTGGCGCTTCCACTGGCGGTTTCACCGACTGCCTGCTGCAGTCCGGTGCTGAGCGTGTTTACGCTGTTGACGTTGGCCACAACCAGATCGATTACCGGCTCAGGACCGATCCGCGGGTTGTGGTGATGGAGGGGGTGAACGCTCGCCAGGCGCTCGACCTGCCGGAAGAGGTGGCGGTCGTGACGATCGATGTCTCCTTTATATCGCTGCGATTGGTGCTCCCGACCGCGATCAGCGCTCTGAAAGCGGGAGGAGAGATAATCGCCCTGTTGAAACCGCAATTTGAGGCCGCGAAAGGGGAGGTACCCAGAGGTGGAGTCATCACCGACGCGCAACTCCACTCGGTCGTGATTGGCCGATTCGCTACGTGGTGCGTGAGCGAAGGCGTCCGCATCCTTGACATGGTCGCCTCACCGATTCTTGGCGCAGAGGGCAACCGCGAGTTTCTATTCAGACTCAAGGCGGCCGTACCATGAACAAGATCGGCGTGTTCGTACACTCGAACTGGTCTGCAGCGCACGACCTGGCGGAAGACGTTGAGCGAGGCCTGCGGCAACGTGGGGTTGGCGCCGTGTGGCACACCTCCGACTGGGATGACTCACGTCTCGTGGACTACATGCCGGGCACCGACCTTCTCATATGTCTTGGGGGCGACGGGACGGTACTGCGGGCTGCCAGGACTGTCATCCCGGACCCCGTCCCGATACTGGGAGTGAACATGGGTCGTCTGGGTTTCCTGGCAGAGATCCAGCCGCCCCAACTGATGGACGCGCTTGACGACATCCTGGCCGGCAAGTATCGCGTCGAGGAGCGGTCGATGCTCCAGGCGCAGATACCATCGTGGGGCGTCACGTACCATGCACTGAATGATGTGGTGGTCGGCAGGGAGACGTTGAGCCGCCCCGTATACGTGGAGGTGGCAGTAGACGGCTCGAGGCTGGCCATCCACCGCTGCGACGCGGTGATCGTCGCCAGCGCGACAGGGAGCACGGCCTACTCGCTCTCTGCGGGAGGGCCAATCCTGCACCCGGAGTCGCGTGACATCGTGCTTACACCAGTCGCGCCGCACATGGCAGCGGCGAGGCCCGTTGTCCTGCCGCCGGAGTCGGTGGTCGAGTTGACTGTGAACGCGGATCAGAACGCGATCGTCAGTGTTGACGGTCAGGTTGACCGCTCGCTCCACGGTGGTGATTCCGTGTCCGTGTGCCGCAGTCCCCACTCCGCGCGGTTCATTCGTTTCTCGAAACCACAGGAGTACTACAGCCTGCTGGCTGAGCGGCTGGACTGGCTGCGCGTACTGCGGGCAACTGAGCATCCGGAGTTGTTCGATCTGAACGGCATCGCGTCGTCGGCGTAGGATGCCGGGAACTCGCGAACCCGCCGCAGATATCGTCATCGACTCCCGTCGTATTTACGAAGGGCGGAAGGCCCGGTTGCGCGTGGACGCCATCCAGCTCCCCGGCGGGCGTACGTCCGAGAGGGAGATACTGGAGCACCATGCCGTCGCCGCCATTGTGCCTCTTGACGAAGATGGGTGTGTGGTCATGGTGCGCCAGTACCGCCTGGCGGCCGAGGGTGTGCTCCTGGAGATACCGGCCGGCGTCATAGATCCGGACGAGACACCGGAGGAGGGCGCGCAGCGGGAGTTGGCCGAGGAGACCGGTGCGTGCGCGGGGATGCTGACGAAACTGGCTGAGTTCTACGTGTCTCCGGGCATCAGCACAGAGGTGATCCACCTTTTCCTTGCAGAGGACCTTCAGCCAGCGTCCGCTGTCGCAGACGAGGACGAGGACATCGTTATCCAGAGGATTCCGCTCAGTACAGCGGTACTTATGGCTGAACGGAGCGAATTCGCAGACGCGAAGACGATCACAGGGGTGCTTCTGGCCGCCAAAGTGCGCCGGTTGTTGCATTGAACTTGCCGTGGGGCGTTGATATGATGGCGCCGCCTACGCGGGTGATAGATATCACCGAACAAGGGTGCTTCTGGTAATAGACACACACGATGGCTCAGGTAAACCGCACAGTCAGTCCTCCCCACAAGCTGGGGTTCCTCCAGACGCTCCGGACGGACGCATGGTGGATGGAGCCGGCGCTCATCGCTGTGGGTCTGACGATATTTCTCGGTTACCTGACGCTAAGCGCCTTTCTCGACGGCTGGGATTATGCCATCGGGCCCTATCTCTCGCCCGTTTACGAGCCGGAGCTTGCGGGGCCGTTCGACCAGTGGTGGTTCTCCCCGGCGCTCCTCATCCTCTGGATTCCGATTGGTTTCCGGGCCACCTGCTACTACTACCGGCGCGCCTACTACCGCTCGTACCTCCTCAGCCCCCCTGCCTGCGCAGTCGGTGACCTGCCGCAACCCGGAGGTGGCTACAAGGGTGAGGGAACACTTCCGTTCGTCCTTCAGAACCTGCACCGGTTCTTCATGTACGGTGCGCTGATCTTTACGCCGATACTCTGGTTCGGTGCGATCAGTGCGTTCTACAACACTGAATCTGTGATTGACGGCGAGACTGTCGAGACCGGGATTGGGATCGGACTGGGTTCGATCATCCTCTGCGTTAACGCCTTCCTCTTGATGATGTACACGTTCTCTTGCCACTCCTTCAGGCACCTCATCGGCGGCGGACTCGACTGCTTCAGTTGCAGCAACTTCGCGAAGACCAGGAAGCGCCTCTGGGACCGGGTTTCCATCTGGAACACGAACCACCGCGCTTTCGCGTGGTTCAGTCTCGTCTGGATCGTCTTCACCGACGTCTACATCCGCCTTGTCGCCAACGGTCACATCAGCGATCCCAATACCTGGGGCTTCTAAGCGATGGCTGAATACGAGACCCACGAATACGACGTGATCGTCATCGGCGCTGGCGGCGCCGGCCTGCGGGCCGCCATCGAAGCGTCGGCCCAGGGCGCGAGGACTGCTCTGATCTGTAAGTCTCTGCTCGGCAAGGCTCATACAGTGATGGCCGAAGGCGGAATTGCCGCCGCTATGGGGAATGTCTACTCGGAGGACAACTGGCAGGTGCATTTCCGCGACACGATGCGCGGGGGCAAGATGATGAACAACTGGCGCATGGCCCAGATTCATGCCCAGGAGGCTCCGGAGCGAGTCTACGAGCTCGAGCGTTGGGGGGCCCTCTTTGACCGCACACCTGATGGCCGGATATCGCAACGTCCGTTTGGCGGTCACCGCTACGACCGGCTCGCTCATGTGGGCGACCGCACCGGACTGGAGATGATCCGGACACTCCAGCAGCACGCCGTCCACCAGGGTATTGATGTGTACATGGAGGTCACCGTCTCCAGGCTTCTTAAGGATGGCGACAGGATCAGCGGCGCCGTTGCTTACGAACGCGAGAGCGGTAACGTCAAGGTCTTCAATTCAAAGGCAGCCGTGCTCGCCACCGGCGGTGTCGGCAAGGCATGGAAAATCACTTCCAATTCGTGGGAGTACACCGGCGACGGGCATTCACTGGCCTACCGTGCGGGTGCCGATCTCATCGATATGGAGTTTCAGCAATTTCACCCCACCGGCATGGTCTGGCCCCCCAGCGTGCGCGGCATCCTTGTGACTGAGGGCGTGCGCGGCGAAGGCGGCACTCTCCGCAACTCCGAAGGTGAACGGTTCATGTTCCGCTACATCCCGGATTTCTTCAAGTCGGAGACTGCTGACACCGAAGAGGAGGCTGACCGTTGGTTCGGTGACAAGACGAACAACCGGCGGACGCCTGACCTCCTGCCTCGCGACGAGGTGGCGCGGGCGATCAACTCCGAGGTGAAAGCAGGTCGCGGGAGTCCCCACGGCGGTGTCTTCCTCGACATCGCCAGCCGCCGATCGGCGGCTGACATTCGCAGGCTCCTTCCGAGCATGTACCACCAGTTCATGAAACTTGCGGACGTGGACATAACGGCGGGAGCGATGGAGGTGGGTCCCACCTGTCATTACGCGATGGGGGGCGTCCGCGTGGATGCGGATACCGCCGCTTCCACCGTTCCCGGCCTCTTCGCGGCGGGCGAGGTAGCCGGTGGAATGCATGGCGCGAACCGGCTTGGGGGCAACTCCCTATCCGACCTGGTGGTCTTCGGTCGTCGCGCCGGAGCCGGAGCCGCTGATTACGCGAAGGGTCTGGCGGTGACACCACGAGTTGATACGGCGGACGTGGACGCAGTTGCAGCCGATATGGCCTCGCACTTTGCGCGCGAGGGTGGCGAGAGCCCCTACGCTGTCCAGAGGGACCTACAGGACACGATGCAAAACCTTGTCGGCATCATCCGGACTCAGTCAGAGCTGGACCAGGCGCTCGTCAAGATTCAGGAACTGAAGGAGCGGGCAGGCGCGACGAGCGTCGAAGGCAATCAGCAATACAACCCCGGCTGGCATCTGGCGATGGACCTCCGTAACTTGCTGATGGTCGCCGAGGCCGCGTGCCGGGCTGCCGCCGAGCGCACGGAGAGTCGCGGGGCTCACACTCGTGACGATTTCCCGTCCACCGATCCCGACTGGGGTAAATTCAACATCGCCGTTCGCCAGTCAGGCGACGGCAGCATGCAGATCGCAAAGGAGCCACTTCCGCAGATGCCGGATGACCTCAAGGTGTTCTTTGAGGAGAAGAAGTAATGGCTGAATTCACAATGCGTGTCTTCCGTGGCGACGCCTCCGGAGGCGATTTTCGCGATTACGCCGTTGAGGTAGATGAAGGACAGGTGGTCCTGGACGTCGTTCACACTATCCAGGCTACCCAGGCCAACGATCTGGCGGTGCGCTGGAACTGTAAGGCCGGTAAGTGCGGGTCATGCAGCGCCGAGGTCAACGGCCAGCCGCGGCTGATGTGCATGACGAGGATGGCCCAGTTCGAGCCGGGAACCCCGATCTCTGTGGCGCCGCTCAAGACCTTCCCGCTCATCAGGGACCTTGTCACGGACGTGTCCTTCAACTACGAAGTGGCAAAGAGAATCCCTGCGCTTGCGCCTCGGGCACCGGATGCAGACGGCATCTACCGGATGCAGCAGATTGACGTCGAGAGGAGCCAGGAGTTCCGCAAGTGCATCGAGTGCTTCCTTTGCCAGGATGTATGCCACGTCATCCGCGATCACCCGGAGAACAAGGCTGACTTCTTCGGCCCCCGGTGGTTTGTGCGACTGGCCGAGTTGGAGATGCACCCGCTGGACACGGCAGACCGCACCGAGTTCATTCGTGACGCAGGGGGCATCAGTTACTGCAACATCACGAAGTGCTGCACAGAGGTCTGCCCGGAGGACATCCACATCACGGACAACGCGATCATTCCGCTGAAGGAACGCGTCGTGGACAGGTACTACGATCCGTTTCGCTGGATCTTCGGCAAGCTGCGCGGCGGCTGAGTTTCGCAGTCTCAACAAGGGACTTCTTTCACACATAACGTACGAGTTCGCACGTTCCGGTTCAGCAACTCATTGACCGCAGTCTGGCGGCGCAGCTAGACTCGCGAAACGCCCATATAGTCCCACGGTTACATACACGGGAGGCCCATGCTTCCTGTGGACATCATCTCGGCCCACCCCACGAGTCGCGGTGGTGTCATTCGCCACGAAACAGAAGGAGACCGGTTCATGCGGATGTCCGCGCGGAGCGCGCGCATCGGAAGATTGGTGTTGCAGCTACTGCCTGTACTGCTGGTCGTCTCCGGGATCATGTACCTCGTGCAATCGACAAATGCCAGTCGCGATGCGCAGACCATCGTCGCGGATCATCACGTTGATAGGGGGGTCGAGGTGAGGGCTCCTTCGACGCCGACTCCAGCGCCCACGCCTGCTCCGACTCCCCAGCCAACTCAGGTGCCGTCGGCACCACCACCCCTGGCACCCGAACTGGAGCAGGCGTATGTTTACGTGCCGCCCCAGCCGACGGCAGTGCCGACGCCGAGTGCGTCACGTTATCGAGCGGACTGGGCGGAATCGATACTGGCCCTCATCAACCAGGCGCGAGGGAATGCGGGCCTGGGGGCGATCGCCTACGACGGGGCACTTCAGTCATCCGCCGATTACTACGTGGAATTGCAGACTCGGACTGCGGATGTCTTCGCATTGGACCACCACCTGGATGGGGGCCCGGGTGACCGCGCCTGGGCGCGGGGCTATTGCTGTGCCGTAGCTGAGATCCTGGCGACTGCCGAGGGATCGGCCCAACAGGTGTTTGACCTGTGGATGGGCAGTCCACCGCATGGGGCTGTGATC
>JBDSHD010000007.1:0-9060 GCA_039918655.1 Dehalococcoidia bacterium
CCCCCGGCCTCCGGCCGTTCTAGCTTGCTGCTGGTATCATGGGGAGAGTCATGCCAATCGTAACGACGTCGCAGATCGTCTATATGTGTGACGGCATGATTGTGAAGGTTTAAATCGATGGTACTTGGTGTTCTAAAGAAGGCGTTCGGCGACTATAACGAGAAGGAGCTGAAGAAGGTCTGGCCGCTCGTCGAGAAGGTGGCCGAGTGGGAGGATGAGATCGCGGCACTGAGCGACGAGGGGCTGGCGGCGAAGACGCCGGAGTTCCGGGCGCGGCTGGTGGACGGTGAGACGCTGGACGACATACTGCCGGAGGCGTTCGCGGTGTGCCGGGAGGCGGGCAAGCGCCGGCTTGGGATGAGGCACTTTGACGTGCAGATCCTGGGTGGGGTTGTGCTGCACCAGGGCAAGGTCAGCGAGATGAAGACGGGTGAGGGGAAGACGCTGGTGGCGACGTTGCCGATGTACCTGAACGCACTGTCCGGCCAGGGGGCGCACCTAGTAACGGTGAACGACTACCTGGCCAAGCGCGATGCGCAGTGGATGAGCGGAATCTTCGACAGCCTGGGCCTGACCGTCGGGATTCTTCAGCACGACACGGCGTACGTGTATGACGCGGGGGCGAACCTGGATAACGTAAGCTTGCGACGGCTGCGGCCGGTCACACGCCAGGAGGCATACCGGGCTGACATCACGTACGGGACGAACAACGAGTTCGGGTTCGATTACCTGCGCGACAACATGGTGAACGAGCTGGAGAGGAGCGTGCAGCGGCCGGACACGCCGCACACGTACGCGATCGTGGACGAGGTGGACAGCATCCTCATCGACGAGGCGCGGACACCGTTGATCATCAGCGGGCCGGCGGAGGAGACGGAGGAGGTCTACCGGACCTTCCAGAGGATCGTGCCGCGATTGCAGGAAGAGCGGGACTTCCTGATCGACCTGAAGCACCGAACGGTGACTTTGACCGACGATGGCGTGGACGCGGTGGAGAAGGGGTTGGGAATCCAGAACCTGTACGACCCGCAGAACTTCCGGTTGACGCGCTTCCTGGACGCGGCATTGAGGGCGACCTATATCTACCACCGCGAGCAGCACTACGTCGTCAAGGACGGCGAGATAGTGATCGTGGACGAGTTCACGGGCCGAATGATGTACGGCCGGCGGTGGTCGGATGGTCTGCACCAGGCGGTGGAGGCGAAGGAGGGGGTCAAGATCCAGCGGGAGAGCGTGACGTACGCGACGATCACCCTGCAGAACTACTTCCGGTTGTACAAGAAACTGGCCGGGATGACCGGTACGGCGTGGACGGAGCGGGAGGAGTTGCACCAGATCTACGGAGTGGACGTGATCGTAGTGCCGACGCACAGCGAGATGGTGCGTAAGGACATGGCGGACATCATTTACCGGACGCTGGACGGTAAATGGCAGGCTGCGGTGGAGGAGATCGAGGACGCGCACGCTGACGGGCGTCCGGTCCTGGTGGGCACGGTCGCGATCGAGACGTCTGAGTTGCTCGCGGACCTGTTGAAGCGGAAGTCGAAATGCCGGTTGGCGAATTGCGGCGAGTTCCACGCGGTGTGCCCGCTGAAGGAGCCGTCGGTACTGAACGCCAAGCAGCACGAGCGAGAGGGCCAGATCGTGGCGCAGGCAGGTGTGCTCGGTGCGGTGACGATCGCGACGAACATGGCGGGCCGTGGTACGGACATCATCCTCGGCGGGAACCCGGACCGGACGGCAGAAGAGATCGCGCGAAAGCAGAAGGTGGACCTGGTGACGGCGCCGGAAGAGGTAGCGGCGCCGATCCGCAAAGAGGCGCGCGGCAAATGGCAGAAGGAACATGACGATGTCGTGGCCGCCGGCGGATTGCACATCATCGGCACCGAGCGGCACGAGTCGCGCCGAATCGACAACCAGCTTCGAGGTCGCGCGGGCCGACAGGGAGACCCGGGCAGCTCGCGCTTCTTCGTCTCGTTCGGGGACGACCTGATGAAGAGGTTTGCGCCGGAGTGGGTGCCGAACCTGCTGGCGAAGATGGGGATGGAAGAGAATACACCGCTGGAGAGCGGAATGGTGTCTCGGTCGATAGAGCAAGCGCAGACCAAGGTTGAAGGCCATAACTTCGATATCCGCAAGCACGTGGTGCAGTACGACGACGTGATGAACCAGCACCGAGACGTGATCTACAAGCAGCGACGGAAGATCCTGGACCATGCCGATCTGAAGCCGAACATCGTGGAGATGGTGGAGCAGGAGATCGCGCGAGCGTTCGACGTGTTCGCGGAAGGTCACCCGGACGACTGGGACGTCGAGGCGCTGCACGCCGAGATCAAAGCGGTGCTGCCGCTGCCGGCGAGCTTCACTCCGAAGCACCTGAGAGAGCTGGGTGATGAGGCGTTCGAGAAGGTCACGCAGATGGCCGAGGAGATGTACACCAAGAAGGAAGAGGAGCTAGTGGTAGACCGGATGCGCACCCTGGAGCGACTCGTGCTCCTACGGGTGATCGACCGGTTGTGGGTCTATCACCTGACGGCGCTCGAGGAG
Source organism: Dehalococcoidia bacterium (assembly GCA_039918655.1). GTDB lineage: Bacteria > Chloroflexota > Dehalococcoidia > SM23-28-2 > RBG-16-64-32 > DATKKM01. The sequence goes on from JBDSHD010000007.1 coordinate 2,548, forward strand.
TTACGACAGGGCATAGGACTCCAGGGTTACGGGCAGAAGGACCCGCTTGTGGAGTACAAACGGGAGGCGTTCGACATGTTCTCCCAGCTAAACGAACACATCCGGCAGAACATGGCGCGTCAGATCTACCACGTGACGTTGACTACGCCCGCATCGCGGCCGGAGCCGCCAAAGAACGTCAAGGAGAGCGGTCCGGCGGAAGCGGGAGCTTCACCGGGCCAGAACGTGACCGCGTCCGGATCGGATGTCGCTGCGGACTCGACCATTGGCAATGGATCAACACCGGCGAGCCACAAAGTTGGCCGGAACGACCCGTGCCCTTGTGGAAGCGGCAAGAAGTACAAGAAGTGCCACGGCGCAGCCGGCTTGTCGAGCGTGGGTTAGCGAGCGAGCTTTGCAGGCGGAAACCGGAACCGAGCGAGGCGCCCACACGCTGGCCGCGGACGTGATCGACGGTATGCGGACGGCAGTGGCGGCCGGCGCGGACTGGTACGCGACGATGCTGGAGGCGATTCGAAACTGGCCGCTGCCGATGGAAGTGGTGAACGGGCGCGAGTTTCGGTACCTGGTGGGCGGCGAGGCATTCGACTGGCTGTTGCTGGCGGAGAGGCTTTCGGCGGAGATCTCGGACTTCATCCCCGAAGATGAGCTAACGGCGCTGTTGTTCCACGAACGGGCGCCGGTTGCGATGAGCGAGGAAGAGTTCCAGGCGCTCCTGGGAGCGAAGCACAAGGCGCACCTGAACTTCGTGTATGGCGTGAGGGTGGAAGCAGCGTTGCAGATGGCAGTGATGGAAGAGATCCGCAAGGAGCACCACGGCAGCCGGGTCTGGGCGCAGAACGGACACATGGACGATGAGATGTACCAGCGCATCTACGGCAAGGTGATGGACGATCTCCTCGAGATATATCGTTCTGAGGGCCAACTGACCAATGGCGCCAGGATGTCACTGGCGGAGCTGAATGAGTGGCGATACTGGGTTTTCCAGTTCCGGATCAAAAACTGCGACCCGGAGAAGGTGGCCAGTGACACCAGGAAGGGGCTAGCGCTCCTACAGAGGCTGGAGGCGTGCGCGCGAGCCAAGACGGCCGGAGCTTCCGAGCCAGACTAAGCCACCGGGCGGTAGTCGCGATAACGTACGTGTGCGATTTGCCCAAGTTTAGGCCGCTCGTATAAGGTATCCATATCCCAGTCACAGGAGGCCTTTCCCCCATGCCAACGCCGTACGCATTCTTCAAGAAGCAGATCGTCCCTCTTTCCGAGGCGAAGATCGGTATCATGACGCACGCGTTCAACTACGGCACGGGCGTATTCGAGGGGATCCGGGGTAACTGGAATGAGGCGGAGCAGCAGGTGTACGTGTTCCGGATTAAGGAGCACTTCGACCGGCTGCGCAAGAGCTGCCGGATCATGCAGATCGAGTTTCCGTATTCGGACGAAGAGTTGTTCTCGACTGTCACGAAGCTGGTGGAGATGGGTGAGTTCAAGGAAGACGTATACATCCGGCCGCTGGCGTACAAGAGCAGCGAGGTCCTGGGAGTGCGCCTGCACGACCTGGAGGACGACTTTCTGATCTTTGTGGCTCCGTTCGGTCCTTACCTGGACATCGAGAAGGGCGCCCGGTGCCAGACCAGCACCTGGCGGCGTGTGGCAGACACGGGGATTCCGGCGCGAGCCAAGATCACCGGCATCTACGCGAACTCGGCGCTAGCGAAGACCGAGGCTCAGCTCAACGGGTTTGATGAGGCGATCATGCTGGACGAGCGGGGACACATCTCGGAGGGGTCGGGCGAGAACATCTTCGTGATCATGGATGGCGTGATGTACACACCGCCGCCATCGAGTGACATTCTTGTGGGGATCACGCGCGACACCGTGATCACCCTCGCGAGAGAAGAGTTGGGCGTACCAGTAGTGGAGCGCGATATCGACCGCACCGAACTGTACACGGCTGACGAGTGCTTTATGACCGGGACGGCGGCGCACGTGACGCCGGTGGTGGAGCTGGACCGACGCGCGATCGGCAGCGGGAAGATGGGGCCGATCTCGGCGGAGATCGTGCGATTGTACTTCGACATAATCACCGGCAAGAACGCGAAGTATCTTCATTGGTGCACGCCGTGCTACTCGAAGGTAAAGGCCTAACGATCGAGCGGCCGGCCCGTTCGACGGGTACGGCGGTCGGAGTAGCGATCTGCGCGGTGGCGCTCACGGTGGCCCTCGCGTTATTGCTGCGGGCGCTGGGCTGGCCAACTTCATTTCCGCGGTTTGTGGCGTACGCCGGGGCGGCGATGATGGCGGCAGTGGCAGCGACGTTCGCGTTCTGGACTTACGCCTGCATCACGATGAGGTATCTGGTGGATGGGCAGGGCGTGTCCGTGCGTTGGGGCCCGGTTTCTCACCGGATTGCCGTGGGATCGATCACAGGCGTTTCGCGAGGGAGAGGCGAGGAACGACCGCGGATCAGAGGGGTTGGCTGGCCGGGATATCACGTGGGGCGCGGTGACGTGGCCGGTGTGGGCGAGACGCTGTTCTTCTCGACGCACAGGGACCCAGAGGAGTTGGTGTATCTAAAGACGCCGAAGGTGGCTTATGCGTTCAGCCCAAGCGATCCGGACAGGTTTGTTTCTGCGGTTGAGCGGGCCCGAAAAACTGGCGGGGCAGACACGAGCGCTCCCCTGGTGGACCGGAGTGTGATGGCGGCGCACCCGATGTGGCACGACCGGGTGGCTCAGGTCCTTGTGGCGAGCGCGGTACTGCTCAATGCAGCCTTGTGGGCTTTCGTGCTGGCGGTGTTTCCCGATTTGAGCAACGAGATAACGATCGAATTCCCGCCGATTGGCGATATCGCGACTTTGCAGTCGCGCGACGAGGTCCTGCAGATCCCGCTGACGGCGAGCGCGCTATTGCTCGCCAACCTCCTGGGGGCGCTACTCCTCCATCCAAGGGAGAGAGCAGCCACGTACCTGCTGCTGAGCGGCAGCGTGTTCTTCCAGGCCGTTTTCTGGGTGGCGGCTGTCGTGGCCGTTGTGAACGCCTGACGAATAAGGAGTCTCAAAGCCGGTGATCGTTCGAGTCGCTGCACTCTTCGTTGCGCTCATAGCGGTGCTCATTACAGCGTGTGGCGACGGGGTTGGACCCACGCCCTCGCCGACAAGATCGCCAGCGAACCCGACGCCAACACTGGCTCCGGCCCCGGGCGAGGACCGTCTCGGGGACCAGTTGCTTTACCTGGCGCTTGGAGACTCGCTGTCGGAGGGGATAGCGGCCAGCGATCGAAAGCGCACGGCATGGGTACCGCTGGTGGCGGAGGGGCTAGGCGATCGGTACGAGCTGCTGAACCTGGGAGTGGCGGGGCACGACAGTCAGGAGTTGATTGAGGAAGGGCCTCTGGACTCCGCCCTGACGGAGATCGCAAACCGCGAGCGGGATGGGGTGCCGGGTAATGAGGTGGCGGTGATCACGCTGGAGATCGGCGGGAACGACCTGCTGGATCTGTACTTTAACCTGGTGCTGCCAGGGTTGTGCCCAACCGTCCAAGAGGGGCTTGAGCGGCGGATTTGTGTGCAGGAGCTGCGGAGCGCGATCGATGGTTTCGTCCCGAACCTGCGGGAGACGCTGGATGCCCTGCAGGCGGCTGCCCCAGAGGCTCCCATTTTCCTGATGACGCTCTACAACCCGTTTTCCGGCGGGTCGTACAACCTGGAGCAGATTGGGATCCTGGCACTGGAAGGGATGGAGAGTACGCCGTTCCCGGAAGGGCTGAACGATGAGATCCGCAAGCAGGCTGCAGGCCGAGAGGGGGTGTATCTCGTGGAATGGTACGAACCGTTCCTGGGCAAGCAGGGCGAATACATATCGCTCGACTTCATCCACCCGAACGATGCAGGATATGCGGTGCTGGCCGACGAGGTTCTGGCGGCGATGGAGGACGCGAGACTGCGGTGATAGACTCGGTCTCATGAGTACGGACCTGGGGAGCGTAGCCGCGATCTGGCGATTTCCCATGAAATCGGCGATGGGGGAGTCGCTCAACGCGTCGCTGGTGACTGCAAGAGGGATTGCCGGGGACCGTGCCTACGCGCTGGTGGACACCGACGGACGCATCAGCACAGCGAAGATACCCCGGAAGTGGGGCGCGCTGTATTCGTCCCGCGCCAGGTACCTGACGGAGCCGGCCGATGACGACTTGCCCCCGGCGGAGATCACATTTCCGGACGGGGAGCGGATGATGACATCGGCACCGGGGTTCGAGGCGCGGATGGCAGAGCTTGTGGGGCGCGAAGTGAAGGTGATCACCGAGAGGCCGGAGAAGCTGCTGCTGGAGTCGCCCCGATTGGGAAAGGTTCCGGAGGGCGACGATGAGCCAACGATAGACTTTCCGGTCCTGAACGGGTTCTTCGATCTCGGTTCGTTGCACCTGTTGACGACCGCGACTCTGAGTAGGCTACGTTCGTTGAGCCCGGATACGAGGTTCGAGCCGCGCCGATTCCGGCCAAACATCGTGGTCGAGACTCCGCCCGGGGCGGAAGGGTTCGTGGAGAACGAGTGGCCGGGAAAGGTGCTGGCGATCGGGGATGACGTGCGGATCAAAGTGACGATGCCGACGATCCGGTGCGTGGTGACGACGCTGGCGCAGGATGATCTGCCAAACGAACCGGCGGTACTCAAGACGGCAGCTCAGCACAATTCGGCGAACGTGGGGGTTTACGCGATGGTGGAGCGGGGCGGGATGATCCGGCGCGGCGACCGGATCACGATTGTAGACTGAGCCGCGATTAGTTCATCGGCCGGATGGACGCGATCACCTTGCCCTGAACCTCGACGTTTGAAGCCTCGGTGTAAATAGGCTCCATCGTGCTGTTAGCGGGTTGCAGGCGAACCCGATCGCCCTCGACATAGATCTTCTTGAGCGTGATCTCTCCTTCGCGTTTGAGCCAGGCGGCGACCATCTCTCCATCGCGAGCGGCTGTGGCGGCCTCCATGATCACAACATCGCCGTCATTGATCAGGGCGTCGATCATCGAGGTGCCTTTGACGCGGAGAGCGAAGAGGTTTTCGCGGTTGCCGATCATGTCCGGCGAGACTTCGATAACGTCGCTGTGGTCCGCTTGCCAGGTGTCCGCGGATGGGACGGGAATGGGCTGACCGGCGGCGATGGCGCCGATGATCGGGACGGGAACGATACGGGCACGGCGAGTGCCGCCGTGCGTGACCTCGATGGCGCGGGAGACTTCGCGGTCACGGCGGATGTAGCCACGGGTTTCGAGGATGCGGAGGTTGTAGTCGACGACGGAGGTGGAGCTGATGCCGCAGGCGTCCTGGATCTGGCGGATGCTGGGGGGGTAATCATGGTCGTCGATGAAGGAGCTGATGTAGTCGAAGATTCGGCGCTGCTTGTCCGAGAGGTCTGGCATGATGTGGTTGTACCTCCGTGGGTGGCGAACGTGTGTTCGGGTCTGATTAGAGGCTATAAGATCAAATGTTCGATTGTCAATACGAAGGTGTCATTTGTACAATCCGGCTCACATCCCTGAATTTGTGAGGGGAGAGAAATATGCCTGCAGGCCTGGAAGATGTGAGGATGCCCATGCCCGAAGACGATGGTGTAAAGAAAGCGCTAGTGATCGCGGCGCACCCGGACGACTCCGAGTTTGGAGCGGCGGGGACGTCATACCTGTGGACGAAGGAAGGTTGGGAGTTCTACTACCTGATCTGTACCGACGGCTCCAAGGGCAGTGAAGACCCCGACATGAAAGTCGAGGAGCTGGTTCCCTTGCGCAAGGATGAGCAACGGGCGGCGGCGGCAGTCCTGGGCGTGAAGGATGTCCAGTTCCTGGACAACGTGGATGGGGAGCTGCGGTACAACCGGGACTTGATGCGGAATGTCGTCAGGGCGATCCGCACGCTGAAGCCGTACGCGGTATTCAGCCACGATCCGAACCAGATCGTGCGCAACATGTTCATCAATCACCCGGATCACCGAGCAGTGGGAGAAACCGTGCTGGACGCAGTCTACCCGCTGGCCAGGAACCGGCCGAGTTTCCCAGAGTTGCTGGACGAGGGACTGGAGCCGTACAGCGCTAAAGAGGTCTACCTCTGGACAGCGTCTGACACGAACTTTGAGGTTGATATCACGGACGCCCTCGACGTGAAGTTCGAGGCGCTGGGCAAGCACGCATCGCAGATTGGGGACATGGCTGGCATGCAAGAGCGGATGAAGGCGTTCTGGCGAGATCCAGACGGACGATACCTGGAGCGATTCCGGCGGATCGTCCTACCCTTCTAGATGAAGTACTGCAGGGTCAAGCTCGGAGGCCTGATCACCGAGGGAGTAATTGAAGGCGATCGCGTGGTGCCGATCGACGGCACCTTGCTGGGGGAGTACACGAGGTTGGAGGGTGAGGCGGTGGCATTGTCTGACGTGATTCTGCTGGCGCCTGTGATCCCGCGGAAGGTTGTGGCGGCAGCGGTCAACTACCAGTCGCATGTGCCGAGCGGTAAGTCGGTGCT
>JBDSHD010000008.1:0-7435 GCA_039918655.1 Dehalococcoidia bacterium
TCTCGATTTCGGCTTCCTTCGCCGCGGCCAGGGCGCGCTCGGCGTCCACCGCGATGAATGCGTTCAAAGCTGCCTCGACGGACTCGATCCGGTCGAGGCAGGCCTGCGTAAGCTCGACCGGTGAGACGGAGCGGGCGCGCACGGTGGCGGACGCCTGCGTCAGGTTGAGACGGGTCAGTTCAGTCATCGGGCAGGTGGCGTGCGGAACCTTGATGCGGGCTCCGTCTGTCCGTAGTCGTGGCGCAGCACCGCTTCCGACGATGTGCGCATGAGCCCCAACCCAAATGTCAGAGGCGTCAATCTTTCGTCCGCCGGGTGCAGGCCAACCGACATAGCAAGTGCCCGGACTTCTCGCTCTAATTCGTCTGCCGACATGGGATCGCTCACAACTCTAACAGCGAGCTGTCATGTGTAGAAAGGACTATGACCCCGCGAAAATGAGTAAACAATTTCGAGAAAGGGTTAACCAGACAAGCTGACATTCGTTATCAGATTCGATACAGAAAGACTGATTAGGCCAATAGGTATATACCGTTGCTCTCAAAGCACGGTCAATAAGGAGCAATCACCATGAGCGTGAATATCAGTGAACGGTTTGCCAAGATGGGTCTCGGTGAGAAGATCATCCTGATCGCCGCGCCCCTGCTGCTGATCGACAGCTTCCTTCCGTGGTATGACGTGGACTTCGGAGTTGGAAGCATCACCCGGAGTGGATGGGAATCACCAGGCGCCCTCTGGTCGATGCTTGCGGTGATCCTTAGCCTCGTAGCATTCGGGAAGGTAGCGCTGTCCAGTTTCACTTCTATGCAGATCCCATCCGATTTCGGAAACCCGAACATCACCTGGGGCCGGATCCACCTTGGCCTTGGAGGAGCCAGTGCCCTCTTCATACTGTTCAAGCTGTTGAATGAGTCGAGCTTTCTCGGGTTCGGTTTCTATATCGGGATAGTTCTCGTGGCCGTTCTTGCGGCGGGTGGATACCTGATTTTTCAGCAGGAACAAAAGGGCAACTCCCCGTCAATGTAGCGCGGGCCGCATTAGGGTAAAATAAAAACCGCCTCTCCCTGTGGGAGGCGGTTTGCTTTTATTGATGATGCCATGAATCGACAGGACATCTGGGATCTGGTACGGCGAGCGCTGCTGCTGGATGATGACGCCTTTGAAGAGATTCGAGCCGAGGATTCATTCACGGCACTGTCGTTGGGCGCGGCCGCGGGGGCGGTGTTTCTGGCCGGCATCGGCGCCTGGTTGTTCGGTCTGGTTGTGCTGGATGGTACACCCGATGGGTGGTTCGTTGACACTGTGTTCCTGGGTTCGTTCTTCACGCTGGCGCTGTTCGCCGCTGGGGCCGCAATCACTTACCTCTTGATGACCAGGGTCTTTCAAATAGACGATGTACCGGTCGACGAGTTTGCCCGCGTCATCCTTTTCACCCACGCGCCATACGGACTCGGGCTGTTTGTGTTCTTGCCCGAGATCGGCTTCACAATCGGGATGCTGTCGATAGTCGCCGTCTTCTTTTACAGCGTGTACGGCCTAGGCGTGGCCTTCCGGGGCGAATCCCGGCTTGGGGTCGCCGTTTCGGTGCTGGCAGGCCTCGTGTTCTGGCTGCTGGTGATTACCTTGATCTCGGGCCCAGGCAGCAACTACGCCACCGGCGTCTTCGTCTTCAGTCTGATCGACTGACCGACGTAGTCAGGCCGTGACGATCTCTTCCTCTGAGATTTCCCCGTCGAGGATCCGGAACGCCCGGACAACGGGTTCCTGGGGATCCTTCGTCGAAACAAGCACGTAGAACGCTTCCGGCCAGAATGCCAGCCGCACGTCGGTGGGCGAAGGGTAGGCCTCACTGGCAGTGTGGGAGTGGTAGATAGCGATGAAGTCCCAGTCGTTGTCCGTGCACTCGCGGTAGATGCGGAAGAGGTCGCGGTCGTCCACCTTGTAGCGGTATGGACTGGCCTCCGCGTTCACCGCCCGGAACAGCTTCGCCGGATTGCCGGCGGCGCCGGCGATGATCCCGCAGCACTCGTTCGGGGCGTCCTCCAGGGCGTGCGCCACCATCTCGTCGACGAAACTTTGATCGACCTTGAACGCCACTACTCCTCCAGTACTTCAATTACCGCAGCGGCCTCGATGTAGGTCCCGCTTTCAGAGTCGAATCCGAACTTGCCGGTGACACGGACCGTCTTCTTGACGAGGCTCGCCAGGATCTGCTCATCTGAGTAGCCGCGGATGATGACAGCAAAGTTGCCATTGTCAGTTATCTGATACGAACCGTGCTCCTCACTAAAGGACAGCACGCCGGTGGTGGTGACATCGTCGCCGTTGAAAGTGTCCGCCGACTGCGTGAGGTCATGAACTGAGACCTCCTTGGCCGCCGCTCCCGGGGTACCCCCACCCGTGTCGATCAAGAAGTAGGTCGCGGCGACGAACATCGCCAAGCCGAGGATGAGCCCGTACATGAGCGCGCGACCGATGAATCCTACCACCAAATCTTCCCCTGGACCTCCTCGTGGGGCTGGCCCCAGTCTTTGGTCCATAGCTCGGTTGAGAGGTACTTCCAGCCGCCGTCCGCCAGCAGGGCGACGACGTTGCCGCTTTCCATGCGCTCAGCGACGCGCACCGCGACCTTGACGACGGCGCCGCAAGAGATACCAGCGAAAATCGCCTCTTTCTCCATCAGTTCCTTCGTCATGTTGAACGAAGAGACGGAGTCGACAACGATCCGTCCGTCCAACACGGACTCGTCGAGTACGGGCGGGATGAAGCCGTCCTCAAGTGCACGGAGCCCCTGCACTAAGTCGCCGGGGTGCGGCACAGCGGCCACGATTCTCACGCCGGGACGGTGCTCCTTGAGGTAGCGCCCGGTGCCGGTCAAGGAGCCCCCGGTGCCGAGGCCGGCGACGAACACGTCGATGTCGGGCACGTCGCGCAGGATCTCCGGCCCGGTCGTCTCGTAGTGAGCGCGGGGATTGTTCTCATTGCCGTACTGGTACGGCATGAAGTATCGGTCGGGATCTTCGGCCAGTATCTGCTGCGCCTTGAACACGGCATCATTCGTGCTGGTAGCATTCTTTGCGTAGGTCACCTCTGCGCCGAAGGCGCGCAGGAGGGCCTCCCGTTCGGCTGTGACGTTGTCAGGGAGCACGCAGAGGAGCCGGTAGCCCTTCGCCCGGCACACCATCGCGAGGCTGATGCCGGTGTTGCCGCTGGTGGGCTCCAGGACGATCCTGTCGGGCGTCAGTTCGCCGCTCTTTTCCGCGGCGTTGATCATGAACAGCGCGATCCGGTCCTTGACGCTACCGGTCGGATTGAAGCCCTCCAGCTTGGCGTAGATGTTCACGCCATGGCCCGGCCCGATCCGGTTCAGCTTAACGAGCGGCGTGTTGCCGATCGTGCCCAGGATTGATTCAGCGAGCATGGCTGAGACTAAGCGGGACGATGATTACCGGCGCCGCCCGCCAGTGCGGGAAGCACAGAGAGAACGTCGCCGTCCTTGAGGTTGGTGTCGAGCTGCTCCAGGAAACGGACATCTTCATCGTTCAGGTAGACGTTTACGAATCGGTGAAGCTGGCCATCCGTCATCACCATCTCCTTGAACCCTGGGTACCTCTTCTCAACGTCATCGAGGACATCGCGCACCGTGGGCCCTTCCGCGGGTACGGACTTCTGGCCTTTCAAGAGTTTTTGCATGTTCGCTGTAACGCGCACTTCTACTGCCATCCCCAAGCCTCCTAGGCGCTCACTTCGTGGACGCCGCCCGGGAAGGGCGCGCCGCAGAAGCCTTCATAGTCGATTAGTTCGGTGATCGTCGGCTCGTCGCCGCAAAGCGGGCACTTCGGATCCCGCCGCAGCTTGACCACTCGGAAGTCCATCGCCAGCGCGTCCACAAGCAGCAAGCGACCGATCAGGGGCTCCCCAATGGCGAGTATCTGCTTGAGCGTCTCCGTGGCCTGGATCGAGCCCATGATACCGGTAAGGGCACCCAGGACGCCCGCCTCGGCGCAACTCGGCACCATGCCGGGTGGCGGTGGCGCCGGGAAGAGGCAGCGGTAGCAACCCTGACCCGGCACGAAGACCGTGGCCTGGCCATCGAAGAGGAGAATACTGCCGTCGACCAGAGTCTTCCCGCTCATGTAGGTGGCGTCGTTCACGAGGTACCGCGTTGTGAAGTTGTCCGCGCCGTTAACGACGATGTCGTACTGAGGGATGATCTCCAGCGCGTTGTCAGACGTTATCGGTGTCTCGTGGAGCACGACGTTGACATCGGGGTTGTAGGCCTGCAATGTCTCGCGGGCCGAGATCGCCTTCGGCTTGCCCACGTCGGCGTTCTGGTGCAGGACCTGTCGCTGCAGGTTCGAGAGGTCGACGATGTCGAAGTCGACGATGCCGATCGTCCCAACACCAGCCAGAGCGAGATAGAGGGCGACAGGTCCGCCGAGGCCGCCAGCGCCCACAACCAGTACCTTCGCCTCCATCAGCTTGCGCTGACCGGAAGGCCCGACCTGCGGCATGATGATGTGCCGCGAGTACCGGTCTACCTGTTCCGGTGTGAGTACCGTGGCGCCGCCCGCGATCGCGGGAATGACCGCCAGTTCATCGCCGTCGGCAACGGGCGTGTCCTTGCCCTGCAGGGTATGGATCTCCTGGTTATTGACGTAGATATTGACGTGACCGGGAATCTCATCTGCTTCGTTGTAGATCATGTGGCGCAGTGCCGGATACTTCGCGCCGAGACCATCCAGCACCTCGCCAACGGTGTCACCGTCGGCTTGAAGGTAGGTCTGGTTACCGGCCAGCTTCCGGAATGGAGTCGGTATGTAAACGGTCACCGCCATCGGATCGCCTCCAATGCGCCCCGCGGGCGCTCCCAACACACTCATCTCATGCCTCCATCTGTAAGTATCGTTCACCCGTGTCGCACAGAATAGTTACAACGCGCTTACCAGTGCCCATTTCCTTCGCCACCCTGATTGAGGCGACGACGTTGGCCCCGGAGGAGATGCCGACTAGAAGGCCTTCCTCGCGGCAGAGGCGTCGCGACATGTCGATGGCTTCCTCGTCAGTGATCGCGATGATGTCATCGTAGATCTCCCGGTTGAGGATACCGGGCACGAAGCTGGCGCCGATGCCCTGAATGGCATGAACACCGGCTCGGCCACCCTGGAGTACAGGCGACCGGGCGGGTTCCACCGCCACAATTCGGAGACTTACCCCCAGCTTCTCGCGCAGCACCTCGCCCACGCCAGTAATCGTTCCCCCGGTGCCGACACCCGCTACAAACGCGTCAATGCGGCCGTCTGTGGCGTCGAGGATCTCGAGTGCAGTAGTCCGCCGGTGTATGTCCGGGTTCGCGGGGTTCTCAAACTGCTGGCACATAAAGACGTTGGCTTCCTTGCCCACGAGTTCCTGCGCGGCGTAAACGGCCCCGGTCATCCCTTCGATAGAAGGCGTCAGTACGACACGGGCGCCATATCGCGCCAGTAGATCGCGCCGGGCAAGGCTCATGTCTTCCGGCATCGTCACGATCAGCTTATAGCCCTTCACGGCCGCAACCATTGCGAGGCCGATACCGGTATTACCGCTTGTCGGCTCTACGATCGTGTCGCCGGGTTTCAGCCGCCCTTCGCGCTCCGCCGTCTCGACCATGTTGAGGGCGATGCGGTCCTTGACGCTGCCGGCTGGATTCAGAGACTCCATCTTACCGACGACTTCGGCTGAGCCGTCGGGCACGATTCGGTTGAGTCGCACCATCGGCGTGCGGCCTACGAGGTCGAGGACTGAATTGGCGATCTTTGTTTCACTCATGGCACAAACTCCTAGATGATATACCGAGCACCCACTGGCTGCGCAGCCCGATCACGTTGGGCGAGATCCGCGATCGTGACCCCGTTCAGCACGCCGAGGACAGCGTCCCGCACATCAGCCCACATTTCTGTCTGCGCACAGCCGCCGGAGCGGGCGCAGTTACTGGTTTCGTACAGGCAGTCTATTGGCACAATCGGCCCCTCAAGAGCCTCGACCACTTCAGCGACACGGATGTCACGCGGGTCGCGGATCAGGGCGTGACCGCCCTGCGGACCGCGGACGCTACGAATGAAGCCGGCACGACGGAGCGCCGTCAGCAACTGCTCCAGGTACGACTCGGGTACACGCTGACGGGCGGCGATTTCGCTGCTCTGGGTTGGGCGCGGCTCACCATAGCGATGGGCGAGCTCGATCAGCGCCCGAATCCCATAGTCGCCCTTGCTAGATATCCTCATCGACGTTCCTGACTATCCCTGTCAACAATCCTAACATACCCCCGTAGGGTATCGCACCCCCCTATGTCGGTTCTGCTTCTCATATCAGAAAGAGAACCAGTGGAACGATGAGGATTGCGCCCATGAACAACGCGAATCCGCGCTGACTGTGGGTGATGTAATTGGCCACGGTGATAATAGCGTTCGAATACGGCTTGTACAGGAAGATCAGTACGAACAGAGAGATCGCGGCGCCGGTCACCATCTCCGTGAAGACGATTGTGAAGGCCCTTGGCGTGTCCAGCAATAGGGCGGCGACAAGGGTGTCCACCCACGTCGATATATTGGCGCCCATCACGTAGGGAATTATCGCGTTCCTGCGGATGTAGCCTTTCAGTGATAGCGGTATGAGCAAGGTAAGAGAGATCGAGACGGACATCGTTATCGCTGTCACCGTGAGACCGAGGGCAAACATGGCGAGCGGGTGGTGCAGAGACTCCTTGATCTTCTCTATCCGCTCGCTGGGCTGCTCAAGATTCGGTAGGGCGCGATCGAAAACGGCGAAGGCAGACAGCAACATGCCGACACTAAGCACGAACAGCACGAAATCGGAGAAGTTGTCGGCGAAGCGTTCGACGATGGGGTCATAGGCGAAATCGACGAACGAGTTGATCGCCCCCGGCGTCCCGACCTCAACGGTGTCGAACCAGCCCTGGTTCAGCGCCAGAACGCCAATCGGCAGCACCGGCAGCCAAAGCGTGAACGCCGTCAGCAGCGCCACGACCCCGATGTAGAGGCCGTCCGCGGACTTGCGGCGTGTGACCCAGAGGACGAACCCGATGAAGAGCACGATGAACGATGCGCCCAAACGTGAGCCGTTGATCATCGCGAAGGATTCCGTGTCGGAGATGGTTCCGGCCGAGAACAGACTCAGGGAGATAGCGGCCACAGGGGAGCCGCTCATCACGACGTAGGAACCGAGCCAGCCGAACCCCAGCAGGTTGAGAACGCCGTCCGCGGACAGGCTCTCCAGGATCGGCTTCAATCCGCGGGCGCCGGTCTTCATCAGCTGCAGCGCCAGGATGAAGATGAAGAGCCCGGTGGCGCTGTAAGTGACGCGCGTGGCGACACCGGCGACAGAACGCCAGCGCGGCCGGGGAGCCGTTATACCGCTGCGGGCGATCACGCGCTCC
>JBDSHD010000009.1:0-9569 GCA_039918655.1 Dehalococcoidia bacterium
AGTGGAGACGGCCCGGCCACGCCGGCCGTTGTCGATCAGACTATCGACAGCCTCCTGCAACATGCGCTTCTCATTGCGGATGATGATTTCCGGCGCGCCAAGCTCAAGCAGCCTCTTGAGGCGGTTATTGCGGTTGATGACACGCCGGTAGAGGTCGTTGAGGTCAGACGTGGCGAAGCGGCCACCATCCAGCTGAACCATAGGCCGCAGGTCCGGCGGCAGCACGGGGAGTACGCCCAGCACCATCCACGGCGGCTTGTTGGCGCTCTTCCGTAGCGCCTCCACCACACGCAGCCGCTTCGTCGCCTTTTTTCGACGCTGTCCGCTGAAGCGCTGAATCTCTTCATGAAGTTTCGCCCTTAGCTGATCAAGGTCGACGCGCTCGAGTATCTCGAGGACAGCCTCGGCGCCCATCCCACCCTTGACCAGTCCGGGGTGCCTGTCCTGAAGATCCCGAAGGTTCTGCTCAGGAAGGATCGTGCACTCGTCATTGAGTATCGGGTCCTTGAGGCTTTCGACTTCGTCGATCTGCTGCTCCAGCTCGGTGCGAACGGCTTCCTTTTTGGCTTCCACCTCGCGCCGCAGCGGATCCATTTCGGTCATCGCGGCGGCTCGGGCCTTCTCGATGTCTCCCTGTAGCGCCGCTTCGGCCTTTGTCGTCCGCTGGTCGCGACTCTTTTCAATCGACTGAGTCCGCTTCTCGATCTCCTTGTCGAGCTTCTTCACTGCGTCCTTTGGCAGCAGCTCGCCCCGGCGGGCGAGGATGAATTCGTCATCGAGGCCTGTTTTCCGAGGGGCCTTCTTTTCGCCGATCTCGGCGATCTGAGCTTTGACTTCTTCGCCCTTGGCACGGAGAGCTTCGATCTCGGCGGTGACAGCGGCGCCAACGGCGGCAATCCGCCCTTCCCTCTGCTTTTCAACCTCCGCAATCGCCTTCGACGTAACCTCTTCGATCTGCGATATCTGGGCGGCGTTCTCCGCCTCCACCTGGGAGACGGCGTCGTCCATCTGCTTCTTAAGTTGCTCCAGCGCCTCCTGCCTCCGCTCCTCGTTCACTTCTGTGACGACGAACTTTGCGAAGTAGAGAACTCCCTCCAGCTGGCGGGGCGAGATATCAAGAAGGAGGCCAATGCGGCTGGGCGTTCCCTTCACGAACCAGATGTGAGCGACGGGGGATGCGAGTTCGATGTGCCCCATACGCTCACGGCGCACCTTGGAGCGGGTCACTTCGACGCCGCACTTGTCGCAGACGATGCCCTTGTATCGGACGCGCTTGTACTTGCCGCAGTAGCACTCAAAATCCTTGGTTGGGCCGAAAATCCTCTCGCAGAAGAGCCCGTCCTTTTCTGGCTTGAGGGTGCGGTAGTTTATCGTCTCCGGCTTGGTCACCTCGCCATAAGACCAGGAACGTACCTGCTCCGGAGATGCGAGCGAAATCCTGAGTGCGTTAAAGTCGTTAACTTCCAGCGCCAAGGCGGTCCTCCCCCTTTTCGAATCCACTGAGGTCGATGCCACCCAGATCGGGCAGTTCAGCAGTTGAAGTGTCTGTTAGTAGTACTCGCTCTTCTTCGTCATTAAGAACCTCGACCGAGAGACCGAGGCTCTGGAGCTCCTTGACCAGGACCTTGAAAGACTCGGGCACGCCGGGCTCCTGGATATCCTCGCCCTTGACGATCGCCTCGTAGGTCTTAACCCGCCCGACCACGTCGTCGGACTTCACTGTCAGCAGCTCTTGCAGGATGTTGGCAGCGCCGTACGCTTCGAGCGCCCAAACCTCCATCTCGCCGAAGCGCTGGCCACCGAACTGCGCCTTACCACCCAGCGGCTGCTGAGTAATCAGCGAGTACGGCCCTGTGGAGCGGGCGTGGATCTTGTCTTCCACGAGGTGGACCAGTTTGAGCATGTAGAGGTAGCCGATGGTCACGGCCTGGTCGAAGCGTTCGCCGGTACGGCCATCGTAGAGCACGTGCTTGCCATAGGTAGGGGCGGCGACGCCATCTTCCAGCAGTTTCTTCTCGCAGAGCTTCTCAAGCTCCTTGTAAGTCTTACCTCTGACCCGTTTGGAACCCTGGGATTCGAGCCAAAGCTCGATTCCAACGCGCCGGGCTTCGCCGACTTGAGTGTCGTCGAACACCGCGACCGGGTCGTAGCCCTTATCCGTGAGCCACTTCCCAACCTTCTCTATGTCGACGTTCTCACCTGCCTGCGACACGTTGCCATTGCTGTGACCGTTTGTGCCGTTGCCGTGATGGTGAGTCGTTAGTGCCCCTGCCTGTTCGCAGATGAAGAGGCGGCAGAGCGCATCTTCGATCATCTCCGGGTTGCCGCCATCGAAAACCGGTGAAACGGCACGGAAGCCCATGCGACGAGCGGCCCAACCGAGGTGAGTCTCCAGCACCTGGCCGATATTCATACGGCTCGGCACTCCAATTGGGTTCAGGATGATATCCACAGGTGTGCCATCCGCCAGGTGCGGCATGTCCTCGACCGGGAGGATTCGGGCAATAACGCCCTTGTTGCCATGGCGGCCTGCCATCTTGTCGCCTTCAGCGAGCTTGCGGCGCTGGGCGATTGAGATACGCACCATGGCCTGCACTCCCGGTTGAAGCTCTTCCGTGATCTGAGCGTAGGCCGGCCAGCGGCAATGATGGTTCGGCTCACCGTGCGCGGGCCCACCGCCGTCCTTGTCTTCGCGAGCGAAGAACTTGGTCTCGATTACCTTTCCGCGCTCTCCGTTGGGCACGCGGAGAGATGTGTCCTTTACCTCGCGCGCCTTCTCACCGAAGATCGCGCGGAGGAGTTTCTCCTCGGCCGTGAGTTCAGTCTCGCCCTTGGGTGTGATCTTGCCAACCAGAATGTCGCCCGGCTGTACCTCAGCGCCGACGCGGACGATCCCGAACTCGTCGAGATCCAGCAGACTCTCATCACCGACGTTCGGGATGTCCCGTGTGATCTCTTCGGACCCAAGCTTGGTGTCACGGGCCTCCACTTCGTGCTTCTCGACGTGGATGGAGGTGAACTTGTCGTCCTTTGCGACGTCCTGAGAGAGGATGATTGCGTCCTCATAGTTATAGCCGTC
The DNA here is from genome assembly GCA_039918655.1 of Dehalococcoidia bacterium. Lineage (GTDB taxonomy): Bacteria > Chloroflexota > Dehalococcoidia > SM23-28-2 > RBG-16-64-32 > DATKKM01. The sequence goes on from JBDSHD010000009.1 coordinate 3,080, forward strand.
CCAGCTCATGAAGGCGCAGAGGAGGGTCTGGCCGAGCGCCAGTTCGCCACCGTCTGTGGAGGAGCTGTCGGCAAGGGTCTGGCCTGCCACAACACGCGCGCCGGTGCGGACTATCGCCCGGTGATTTACGCATGTTCCCTGGTTGGACCGGATGAACTTATTGAGGTTGTAGGTCCTCTCGATCCCGTTGTCGTAGCTAACGATTACGTGAGCGCCGGTAACGCTCTTAATCACGCCGTCTGAGTCAGCGGTGATCACCTGACCCGAGTCAACGGCCGTCTGGCGCTCCATGCCTGTACCGACGAGCGGGATCTCGGGGCGAACAAGCGGAACGGCCTGGCGCTGCATGTTCGCGCCCATAAGCGCGCGGTTAGCGTCGTCATGCTCAAGGAACGGGATCAGCGACGCGGCCACTGACACAACCTGCTTGGGTGAAAGGTCGAGGTAATCGACGTGCATCGGATCCGAGTTGGTGAACTGGCCCGCGTGCCGCGATTCCACGCGGTCCACCAGGAAGTAACCGTTCTCATCGATCGGGGAGTTCGCCTGAGCTACGTAATAATCTTCCTCGGTATCGGCGGACATGTACTCCACCTCGTCCGAAACGAATGGGCGAACCGCAATCTCGTCCGTGGCGGCGCTCTTCAGCTTCTTCTGCACCGCCTTGTCCACTTCGGTGCCTGCAGCGACGAGCACCTTGCCCTTTGCATCGAGGACGTCGAGGCGGACGAAACGGTCCAGCAGAAGGTCCGAGTCCTTATCGATGTTGTGATATATCCGGCGGTAAGGAGTCTCGATGAAGCCGTACTGGTTCACGCGGCCATATGTGGCCAATGAGCCAATCAGACCAATGTTCGGGCCTTCCGGCGTCTCGATCGGGCAGATACGGCCATAGTGGCTGAAGTGCACGTCTCGCACGTCGAAACCGGCGCGGTCTCGGGAAAGGCCGCCAGGGCCCAGGGCAGATAGCCTCCGCTTGTGCGTTAGTTCTGCCAACGGGTTGGTCTGGTCCATGAACTGGGAGAGCTGCGAGCCGCCGAAGAACTCCTTGATCGCCGCCACTACCGGGCGGATGTTGATCAACTGGCTCGGCGCCGTCTCCGACGGGTCGGTGATTGTCATCCGCTCCCGGATGACGCGCTCCATTCGCAGCAGACCGATCCGGAACTGGTTCTGGATAAGTTCGCCAACCGTGCGGACGCGCCGGTTGCCCAGGTGGTCGATATCGTCCGATCGGCCCACGCCGCCGTCCATGCGAACGATCTCGCGCACGATGGCGACAAGGTCGGATGGCACGAGCACGCGCTCCGTCGTCGCGTCCGGGCGACCGAGGCGCTTGTTTACCTTGTAACGGCCGACCTTACCCAGGTCGTATCGCCGGGGGTTGAAGAACAATGAATTGATGAGCTGCTTGGCGTTCTCGATGGTCGGCGGGTCACCAGGGCGAAGCCGACGGTAGAACTCCAGTAGCGCCTCTTCCTTGTTCTGACAGGAGAGGTCGCGGTCCAGCGTGGACTGGATGTACCTGTGGTCGGTGTGCTTATCGATGTCCTCGAACAGCGCCAGGATCCTCTCGTTCGTGCCGAGCAACTGGAGCATCCGGGCGCGCAGTTTGTCAGCTTCGCGCTCCGTCTTCGCCGCCGTAATCTGCTTCTGGAAGTCGCGCAACTCCTTGGTGCTTGCGTGCTTGGGGAGCAGGTCCGGCTCGTCAATCGCGCGCAGGAGAGTGGTAATCGGGATCTTCCGTTTGCGGTCCACCTTGACCGCGATGATGTCCTTGTTTGATGTCTCGAACTCCAGCCAGGCGCCCCGGTTCGGGATGAGCTTGGCGTAGCAGAGCCGGCGCCCGCTCGTGGCGTCCCGCTCCAGCGTCAGGTACACACCGGGAGAACGGACGAGCTGCGAGACGACGACGCGCTCGGCACCGTTGATGATGAAGGTCCCCTTCTCCGTCATGAGCGGGAAATCCCCCATGAAGATCTCCTGCTCCTTGATCTCCCCGGTCTCCTTCACCAGCAGCTCGACATTGACCTTCAAGGGTGCTGAGAACGTTGCGTCTCTCTCGCGGCACTCTTCCTGGTCGTACTTGGCCTCACCGAAGCTGTACTCCGTGAACCGCATCTCCAGCCGGTTGCCCGTGAAGTCGGCGATCGGAGAGATCTCATCGAAAAGTTCCCGAAGGCTCTCTTGCTTGAAGACCTCATACGATTCCAGCTGAATCTGGATCATGTGCGGCAGGGGGGTCACGTCCCGGATACGGGAGTAGGACTTGACTACCTGGGGAACGCTGAACTTCTCAGCTACGACGTCTCGGGGGACAACCATAGAGAACCTCTCCTTACGAGTGGCAAGACAAGACGATGCTTAACGTTGGGTAGTTATCGGTGGGCGCAAAGTTAGTTATACGCGGACAACAAGAATCCAAGGGGTCGGACAGACATCCATTCCGGAGTTTACGCACAGGAGCGGGTAAAGTCAACAAAATGTATATAGTCGAGGATTGGCGCGCAGATACCCGAAATTCTTGACAACCCACATACCCGGCAGTAGCATTCGCCCGCAGGTTCCCATGACCGCTGAACCCACGAACACGCCAAACGCCTCCTCTTACCCGCTCCCCGCTGAGCGCAATCTCATCATTGCATCCCTTGCCATCCTCTCCGTCGGGGCATGGGCGGTTCTTATCTGGCAGGGCGCCGGTATGGACGACGAGATGAGCCTGACCATGGGAATGAGCGCGGCGTTCTTCATCGGCCTCTGGATCGTGATGATGGTCGCCATCATGTTCCCCACCGCCGCGCCGATGATCCTGATGTTCGCCCGCGTTCACAACGGCAAGAAGGCCCGTGGCGACAACTTCGTGCCCACCTGGGTATTCACACTCGCCTACCTTCTCGTCTGGTCCGTCACCGGCGGCGCCGCCTACGCCGTCGCCCTCGGCGCCGACGCGCTGGCGGACGAATCCGAATGGGTCATGGACAACGCTCCACGCTTCGGTGGCGGTCTCCTGATCCTGGCCGGCGTCTACCAATTGACCCCTCTCAAGGACACCTGTCTTCGCAAATGCCGCACCCCCATATCCTTCGTCCTCTCTTCATGGCGTGATGGTTACAGCGGTACTTTCCGCATGGGCGTCGAACATGGCGTCTATTGCCTGGGTTGCTGCTGGCTGCTCTTCCTCATCCTGTTCCCGCTCGGGATGATGAATGTCGCCGTCCTGGCCCTTGTCACTCTCTTGATCTTTGCTGAAAAGTCGCTGCCGGTCGGGCGGCAGGTAGCCCGCGCTACCGCCGCTGGCTTCATCCTCTTCGGCGCCCTCGTCATCGCTGTTCCGGATGCACTTCCCATGGCCATGGATGACTCACAGATGGAGACGAGCGGCGCGACGGACATGGACGGAATGAGTGACACTGGGGGCATGGGTGACTCCGGAGCAATGGCCGGCGAGGAACAGATGCCGGGCATGGGCGAAAGCGAATCCATGCCCGCCGACGGAATGCAATAACGGAGGGATCAGTGACCGAAGAATCGCTCTATCACGAAGGAAGCCGCCAACTCCAGGACAAGTTCGACAGCCGACGCATCGCGGACCGGCTTGAAGAGGTCACTCTGCACGACCGCTTCATGCCCGGAGATGTGGAGTTCATTCAGGACTGCGCCATGTTCTTCCTCGCCACCGCTGATGCCGACGGTTGGCCGGATGTTTCATACAAGGGCGGCCTCCCAGGCTTCGTCCGCGTGACGGACCACGACGAACTCGCCTTCCCCTGCTACGACGGTAACGGCATGTTCAAGAGCCTCGGCAACATCCTCGTCAACCCCAAGGTCGGCCTCCTGTTCATCGACTTCGAGGAACAGAACCGCATGCGTGTCCAGGGCACCGCCTCCGTCAGCGACGACGACCCGCTCATGCCAGAATTTCCCGGCGCTCAACTGATCATCCGCGTCAGGGCGGAGCGCATTTTCCCGAACTGTCCGCGCTACATCCACAGGATGCAGTTGGTGGAGCACTCGGTGTACGCACCGGCAGCCGACTACGAGCCGCCGCAACCGGACTGGAAGCGGGCGCCTGTGTTCAACGACGCCCTTCCTCAGACCGGACCTGCGGCTTTTCGGCCCAGCGATTAGGTGCGCGGGCGGGTGCTTGACAGGCTCAATTCGCGGCCCATAATGGGGCCATCATCAGCATTAAGCTGCTGCGGTTCGCAGCTGGAGGGAGCAACTCATGGCCTGGGAGATTAGCGGTCAGTACGTCGAGACCTGCAATTGCGATTTCGTCTGCCCTTGCGTGCTGACTCAAATGGCACAGACGACCCACGGCGACTGCATTTTCGCCATGGCCTACCGAGTTGATCGCGGCGCCTTCGACGGTGTCGACCTGGCCGGCACTAAGTTCGTTGTCGTCGGCTATACGCCCGGCGCCATGAATGAAGGGAATTGGGAGGTTGGCGTCATCATCGACGAAGGCGCGTCCACCGACCAGAAGGCGTCGCTTACCGCCATCGCAAGCGGTCAGGCAGGCGGCCCTATCGCCAATCTTGCCCCGCTCATGGCCACGTTCCACGGTGTTGAAGAGGGCCCGGTCCAGATCGAGGGCAACGACGGCTCGTGGTCGGTTGTCGTTCCCGGGATGATCGACCAGGGCCTGGAGGGCGCACGCAGCATGAGCGGCGAAGTGCTCCACCTCGATAATACCGGCCACCCCGCTGCCGACCGCCTCGCCCTGGCGCGCGCGACGCACAGTCACTTTGACGCCTTTGGCATCCGTTATGACGAAACAAGCGGACGCAACAACGGCCACTTCGCAAACTTCAACTGGAGCGGTAATTAGCCGGGGACGATCACTGGAAAGAGGAGACGTTCATGGTAACTCAAACTGCCACCTGGGCGATCAAGGGAGACGCCATTGGGTCCTGTAGTTGCGACTGGGGGTGCCCATGCAATTTCGATGCGCCTCCGACGAACGGTTGGTGCGAGGGCGGCTACGCGTTTCACGTTAACGAAGGTCATTTCGGCGACACCAGCCTCGACGGCATGAACATCGGGTTCTACGCGCACTCGCCCGCGGCCATGCACCTGGGAAACGTCACCGGGTACCTCCTAGTCGACGAGAAGGCATCTCCGGAGCAACGCGAGGCGATCCAGCGCATCACGGCTGGCCAGGTTGGGGGGCCGTTCGCTGCTCTGGCCAGTTTGATAGTGAAGCTAATCGGGCCGGAGTATGTGCCGGTGGACTGGCACTTCGACGGCTCGCGCAGCTACGTCCAGTTCGGAGACAGGGTACAGAACAATCTGGCATTGATAAAGAATCCCGTTACGGGCGAGGAGAGTACGTTCACCCTGAAGATGGGCAACGGACTCCTAACGGATGAGGCTGACTTGATGCAGTCATCGCTTTTCCGGGTCAACCACCCAGAGCTGACTTACGATCACTCCGGTCAATATGGGGAGACCTTCAAGTTCAACTACTCCGGTCAGGGTTGACCGGAGTGAGATGCGGCGCGGCGGATGGATAAAAAAACGGGTGAGAGGCCCTTCACCGTCGCCGCCGTGCAGGCTGCGCCCGTCTTCCTGAACCGCGAAGCCACGGTCGAGAAGGCCTGTGGGCTCGTCGCTGAAGCGGCGGCGAACGGCGCGAAGATCATCGTCGTCCCGGAGGTCTTTGTCCCTGGTTATCCGGACTGGGTCTGGGTGGTCCCGGCCGGCCAGGCAGGCATCCACCGTGAACTGTACAGCGAGCTGTTGGACCAGTCGGTAACGATCCCCAGTCCAGCCACGGACAAGCTCTGTCGCGCCGCGAAGCAGGCCGGCGCCTACGTTGTGATGGGCATCAACGAGCGCAACGCAGAAGCCAGCGGCGGCAGCATCTACAACACCCTCCTCTACATCGATGACAAGGGCCAGATCATGGGCCGGCATCGCAAGTTAATACCGACTGCGGGGGAGCGGCTGGTCTGGACGCCGGGCAACGGCAGCACGCTCGATGTCTACGACACCCCCTACGGGAAACTGGGTGGTCTCATCTGCTGGGAGAACTACATGCCGCTCGCCCGCTACGCGATGTATGCGTGGGGAACGCAGATCTATGTCGCCGCCACCTGGGACTGCGCCGACACCTGGATTGCTTCGCTGCAGCACATCGCCAAGGAGGGCCGGATCGCGGTCATCGGCTGCTGTATCGCAATGACGCGCGACCAGATCCCGAACACCTATAAGTTCAAGGAATCGTACCCACCGGCCGAGAACGACGAAGACCGTTGGATTAATCGCGGCGCTAGCGCCATTGTCAACCCGGACGGCCACATCGTTGCCGGCCCGGCGATTCGCGAGGAGACGATCCTCTACGCGGAGATCGACCCGGCGGAACTGCGCGGGGCGAAGTACTGGAACGACGCCGCCGGTCATTATGCCCGCCCAGACGTGTTCCAGCTAACGGTGAACCGCGACCCCAACCCTATGATCGGCGTCACCGACAACGAGCATCAAGCCA
>JBDSHD010000010.1:0-6236 GCA_039918655.1 Dehalococcoidia bacterium
ACAGCGCGAGCCAGATCTTCGTGAAGACACGCACGTTCGGGACGCCACCCCGCGATAACACCCAGTCGCGGGCACTGACCATCCGTGGATCGTTAGCCGGCACCCCCGCCAGCTTCAGAGCGAAGTATGACTCGACGGTGGCATCAACGTCCGGCGGGCCGCCGAAGTAGATCGGCCATGTCCCGTCCTCGCGCTGTTGCTCAAGCAGGTAGTTGGCGACCTTCTTCCAGCGTTCGGGAGTGCCGTTCCCGAGGAAATGTGTGAGCAACAAGTACTCTGCCGCCATGCACACGTTGGTCTCCAGCTCGCCGGACCAGTAGCCGTCCGGATGCTGCGTGCGGAGGAAGTAGCCCTGCGTCCGGCGGATCGTCTCGTCGAGAGCGTCGGCCTCGACCGTCGTTCCAGGGTGCAGCGTCGCCTGCATCAGCAGACATCGCGCTTGAAGTGTTGGACCAGCGGCGGCAACAGTCCAGCCATCACGATCGCGAGGTTCCCCAGCGCCAGGCGTGAACGCTCGGCCTGTCCGGCGAGTTCAGTCGCCGCCTCGGGATGCTCCCGAATGTACGCCAGGAATGCCTGCTGATCGAACGTGCCGTCGTCGCGCACGGCGCCTGTCTGGCTGATCCGGTCCTCGGAACCGTCCGAGATCGTTCGTACGGCCAGGAACGGAATCCGGCGTGCTGCCGCGGCTTCACCGATCCAGTAGCTTTCCATCTCGACGATCGTATGCGCCTTCCAGGAGTGATGCGCGGCCTTCTCCTCCTCGCCCCAGGCGATCTCGTCAGCAGTAATCGAGCTGCCGGTGATCACGTTGAGCCCGAGACCCCGGGCCGCCGTCTCCGCGGCGTCCATCAGGGCCGGGTGCGAGGCGACCGTGTCCTCGCGGCCGGAGCCGCGGTGCGATTCGTGGTCAACGTGCTCGCAGACGACGACATCCCCGGCCTTGATGTCCTTGTGAAGGCCGCCGGCGATGCCGACCGAGAGGACGGTCGTAGCGTGGTATTCCGTTAGCACTGCCTCGGCGGCCTGCCGGGCGCGAGGACCGAGGCCGGTCTGGCAGATCACGGCGCCCTCCGATTCAGTCACCGGGAAGCCGCCGACCTCTCTCGTGCCCGTGATCTCTATCGAAGCAAGGCAGGCCGAAACTTCGGCCTGGAGGGCAGCGAAGACCGCGATCAACCGCTGATCACCGGCTGTGGTTCGGGTTCAGCCTCGGCAGCGGGCGGGAGCCGGTAACCGGGGCTCAGGGAGCGTCGCGCCAGCTCCACGAACGCCTTCGGACTGGACATCGCCTCCTGGATGGCGGACCCCTCGTAACCGCAGTGCATCATGCAGGTGTCGCAGCGGGGATCGCGTCCGAAGCCGTAGGCCTTCCAGTCGGTCTCCATCAGTTGATCGAACGTCTGTACGTGCTCGTCGGCGATGAGGTAGCAGGGCTTGCGCCAGCCACTGGGCGTAAACGTCGGTGTCGCCCACTGCGTGCATTCGTAGTCTCGCGCGCCGGACAGGAAGTCGAGGTAGAGAGGGTTGTTGTAGAAGCGAATCCCGTCGCGACAGCCCTCGAAGATGCGCCGGAAGAAGCTGTTCGCTTCCTGCCGCTGGAGGAAGATGTCGTGGTGCGCGACTTCCTTGTACTGGAAGCCGGGCGATACCATCATCCCTTCGACGCCCATGTCGTTCAGCATTGCGAACAGGCGATGGTACTCCTCTGGCTGGTTGCCGCTGAAGAGAGTCGTGTTCGTGCAGACCCGGAATCCGGCCTGCCGGAACTCCCTGATCGCCCTAATTGCCACGTCGTAGACGCCCGTTCGCTCGACAGCGATGTCGTGCGTCTCGCGCAGCCCGTCCAGGTGGACGACGAACGCGAAATAGGGCGAGGGCTTGATCTGCTTGAGGGCGCTCTTGTAGAGCAGCGCGTTTGTGCAGAGATAGACGAACCGGCCCTGCTTTATCAGGCCAAGCACGATCTTGCCGATGTCCCGGTGCATCAGCGGCTCACCGCCAGCAATCGAGACGACTGGCGCTCCGCAATCCCGCGCGGCGTCCAGGCACTCCTTCACGGTGAGCTTGCGGTCGATCACAGGCTCGTACTCGCGGATGCGGCCGCAGCCGGTGCAGGTGAGGTTACATTCCTCGAGCGGTTCGAGGATCATCGTCAACGGGAAATGAGTGCGTCCGGCCAGCTTTTGCCGGAGGAGGTACCAGCCCAGTTTGAGAGAGAGCCTGAGCGGTCTGCTGTCGGCCACGGCCTACCCTTCCGCTTGTCTACTCGCCGATGATCTGGACTACGACTTCGCGCTCGCGGGCGTGGTCGAGCTCCACGAGGAAGATGCGCTGCCAGCGGCCAAGGATCGCCGCGCCGTCGATGATCGGGATCGTCTCGCTGGCGCCGAGGAAGAGGTGCTGGCAGTGCGAGTGGCCGTTCGGCTCCTCGTCATCGAGGACGTGGCCCCACTTGTTGTGAGCGTAGTCGTGGAGCTCCGGCAGGATGCGCTCGAGCATCTCCTCCATGTCCGCGATCAGGTGTGGTTCGTTCTCGTTGATCGTGATGGAGGCTGTGGTGTGCCGGGAGAAGACGGTGACGTTCCCGTGGTCGACACCTGACTGTTCGATGAGGAGCGTGACGTTATCGGTGATGTCGATAAACTGCGGACCGCGCTCCGTCTGGTAGCTCAGGATGTGGGAACGGACCTTGAGTCCCGTCGCCTCGCTGGTACTCTTCAGCACACACGCGCTCCTTCCAAAAATTAAGCGCCCGCGAGGGACGCGTTTACAAGCGGGTAGATTATCACGGTCAACGGCTTAGGTGCGAGAAGCACTCTCGGTCACCGAAGTGCTATTCTCAACGATCGCCTGCACCGCCAGTGCCCCACTCCGAACCGCGCTCTCCATGGTTGCGGGCCAACCGGTGGAAGTGTAGTCGCCCGCAAGGTACAAGCCGGTTACAGGCGTGCGCTGGGAAGGGCGAAGCGCCGCCACACCCGGGAGTGGGGCGAACGTGGCGTGGCGCTGCTTGACCACCAGCGCACGGTCGAGGGTCGCCCCGCGCAGGCCGGGGAGGAGCGACCAGAGCTCCTTCGTGAAGAGAGTCAGGAGTTCCGCGTTCGGCAGGTCCACCCATTGCAAAGCGCCGCTGAGGGAGACGTCCAGGTAGACTGTGTCTCCGCTGGATTGGCGTGGTAGGGGCGCAGCAACCGCGTCCTCGTCGTCGGAACTCGGGATATCGTGCTGCGGTTGCTGCGCCCCTACGGTGCGTTCGGTTAACAACCGCGTCTTGTTGAATAGCCACTGTACAGGGGTGTTCAGGAACGCCGCGAAGGAGTGGTCCCAGACCACCCCGCCCGAATACCACAGGTGGAGGTTGACGATCGGGGACGGCTCGAGGCGCTGGATTCGTGTGAAGAACGGGTCGTCCCCCACCGATCCCGGCAGGACATCTGGCAGCGATTGCGGGTCCAGCGCCAGCACGACGGCATCGGCGGTGATGTCCCCACCGTCCGTTAAGACGCGCCCAACGCGTCCGTCATCTGTCTCCACGGTGCGTATGCCCTCGCCCAGCCGGATCTCGCCGCCGCGGTCCTCGATGTAGCGCCTCGCGGCCTCGCCAATCAGCTCACTCAGGCCCACCTTCGACCAGCCGACGTTGGCACCGGTGCGGGACCGCAGGAAACCCTCCTGGAAGACCATCAGTGCGAGATCGGCGTTGACCTCTGAGATGTCGCCGTTGAGGGTGGGGAGCGTGATCAGATTCCAGAGCGAGCGGATCGCGTTGGGCGACTGCCGCTTCTCGCGTAGCCACTCCGCGAAGGTCACGCCGTCCAGTTCCGGGTGTCGCGAGCGGTCAAGGCACTGGATATGCGCGAGCGCCCACCCCGCTGCTGCTTTCTCGGTGGGAGAGAGCGACTTGAAGCGCAGGAGTGAAGGCAACAGGTGCAACGGCGGCGGCAAATCGGTGGCGCGGAGGACGCTTGCACCCCAGACTTTGTCCACGACCGGCACGCGCATCCGCTTCTGCAGGTATGCCCGGTCGCGCACCCCGAGTCGATTCAGCAGCCGGATGTACTCCGTGCAGCAGCCCAGGAACACGTGCTGGCCGTTATCAACGGTCGCGCCGGTCTCCTTGTCGGTGTAGGAATAGGAGCGTCCACCGAGGAATGGCCGCTTCTCGATCAGCGTCACCCGGTATCCGGCGTCAGCCAGGTCGCAGGCAGCGGTGATGCCGGCGAGGCCACCGCCGGCGACAACGGCGGTTCGCATCAGCCGACGGCGACGCGGACCAGTTCGCGCCCGGCAAGGGCGAGCTTCTGGCCGGTGGATGGCCCGGCGCGGCGTCGGAAAATCACCGCCGGGTCGCGCTCGATCTCGTCCAGGATGGACATGTAGATGCCCGCCATGACGCCGACACAGGCGCGCGCCCGTCCCGGCAGCAGCGGCAGGAGCTTGCGGCCCTCGCGGAAGTAATCGCGGGCGCGGTCCGTCTGCAGAGCCATGAACCGGCGGAACTCCGGGGTGATGCGCTCGGCGAGGAGGTCTTCCTCTGTCCAGCCGAACCAGTTCATCTCGTCCTGGGGCAGGTAGATGCGGCCGCGCTCGGCGTCTTCCTGCACGTCGCGCAGGATGTTCGTCAATTGCAGCGCCACGCCGAGATCAGCGGCGTAACGCCGTGCCCGGTCGCCTCCACGGTAGCCGAAAATCTCGATCGAGATCAGCCCAACCGATGCCGCTACCTGGCTGCAGTAATCCTTCAGCGGCACGAACGTCTCGTATCGTGTCCGGGTGAGGTCGGTCGCGCAGCCGCCGAGGATGTCGTATAGCAGCGGACGTGTGATCACATAGCGCGTAACCGTGCGCTGAAGCGCCCGGAAGACGGGCCCTTCCGGCCGGTAATCCAACGCCGCATCGAGGGCGGCCCGGTAGGCGGCGAGCTGCGTGCGCGCCTCATCCACCGGCAGGCCCGCGTCTACGATGTCGTCCGCCTGGCGGGCGAAGGCGTAGGCGGAGTAGATAGCGCGCCGCTGGGGACCGGGCAGCAAAGCGAAGCCGTAGTAGAAGTTCTTCGCCTCGCGGCGGGTCAGTTCGCGGCAGTACTCGTAAGCTTCCGCTATATCACTCATCGCTGGCCCCCGGCGTTGAGCCGTAGCGGGGACAACGCTCGCGGTAGGATCGCGGCCCGGTCCAGCCGCGACAGGCCAACGCGGCCGGAGAGCACGTCGAACCGGCCCCGTTCGATCGCGTTGAGTGCGCCCAGCCCACCGAGTGTGAAGGCGCGCAGGTCGACGCGGAGGTGCCCCGAGACGCTATCGATGAGCGGCAGGCCGCGCCGGAAGTAGTCTCGCGTCCGCTGGACCTGGAACTCCATCAATCGCTGAAAGGAGCGGGTCGATCGCCGGGCGAAAATGTCCGTCTCAGTGACGCCGAACGCCTCCATGTCCTCGCGTGGGATGTAGATCCGTCCCTTCTGCGCGTCAACGGAGACATCCTGCCAGAAATTGGCGAGCTGCAGCGCGGTACAGGTGAAGTCACTGAGGGCCTGCCGCTCCGAATCGCGGTAGCCGAAGACGTAGAGGACGAGGTGTCCGGCCGGGTTCGCCGAATACGAACAGTAGTCGAGGAGGTCCGCGAACGTCTCGTAGCGGTTGACGCGCTGGTCGCGGCGGTTGGCCTCGATGAGGCGGTCGAAAGGATCTGGCGGGATGTTGAACTGCCTTATGGTGTGAGCCAGAGCCACGAAGCGCGGGTCGGTCGCACCGCCCAGGTAGGCGCCCTTCAGCTCCTCCGCCCACTCGTCCAGCAGCGCCAGGCGATCGCCTTCAGCCTCGTCGCCGAGATCGTCGACGCCACGACAGTAGGCGTAGATAGCGTACAGGTGGGGTCGTAACTGCTTTGGCAGGAACCATGAGGCGACGGGGAAATTCTCGTGGCGGCCGAGGGCGACGCGACGGCAGTGCGCGTAGGCGTCGCGGAGGGTGGGTCGGGGTGCAGTCCTCTCGGCGAGCATCGAGCCCTATTCTACGCACCCTGTCGCCTCGGAGTGTAGTGGTGCAGCGCACGGCACCATGGCTTGACCACCCTTGCCACCGCACATAATCTCGAAGGAGATTAATCGACTAGAGGAGGAGACCCCATGGGCAAGATTATTGATTGCGGCAAGGTGAACCCGGAGAGCGGCTGTGGCCACATCGTGCGCGGCGAGACCGAGGACGAACTGCTGAAGAACGCAGAGATTCACGCCAGGG
>JBDSHD010000011.1:0-4332 GCA_039918655.1 Dehalococcoidia bacterium
CGCGATCCTTCAAGGCTATCGGCTCCGCGGTCGACGTCGAATGGATGCAGCAGATGCAGGCCGCAGCGGCAGCCGCCAGAGAGGCGAAGGCCGGCCAGGACAACCCGGATATCGCGGAAGGCGCAGGCGAGAAGCGGTCGATGTTCATGGACTTCTACGCCGCCTTCGCGCGCTCGCATATGGCCAAGTACGGGACCACGAAGGAGCAGTTCGCCCGCATCGCCGTCAAGAACCACTACCACGGCTCTCTGAACCCTCACGCCCAGTACCGCGAGGTCTACTCGCTCGAAGACGTCCTAGCGTCGCCCACGGTGGCCGAGCCGCTGACACGGCTCATGTGCTCCCCTATCGGCGATGGCGCCGCGGCTGCGGTGCTTGTTTCCCCGGAAGTCGCGCGCCAGATCACCACAAAGCCGGTCTGGGTACGTGCGTCCGTGCTGGGCTCCGGCTTCGACCGCCTGCCGGGCGAGGACGATGTCACCGTCACGATGGCGAAGAAGGCCTACGAGATGGCCGGCGTTGGCCCGGAAGACCTCAACGTAGTCGAGTGTCACGACGCTTCCGCCCCTGCGGAGCTTGTGCTGTACGAGGAACTCGGGCTCTGCGCCCGCGGCGAGGGCGGGAAGTTGATCGACTCGAAGGCAACCTACATCGACGGGCCGATCCCCGTGAACCCGAGCGGCGGCCTCATTTCCAAGGGTCATCCCATCGGCGCCACTGGCGTTGCCCAGATCTACGAGATTTTCATGCAGCTTCGCGGCGAGGCTGGAGAGCGCCAGGTGAAGAACCCGAAGGTGGGACTCACCGAGAACGGCGGCGGCATGGTCAAGGGCGACCCGGCGGCTCTCACCGTTCACATCCTGACGGTTTAGCGAACGAATATTAATCCGGATGGGGCGCGCTCCGGTGCGCCCCATCGCAATTTTCTCAATGCCCTACGAAGAAGTCATACTCGATAAGCAGGGCCCCATTGCGACCGTCACCCTGAGCCGCGCCGAGAAGCACAATGCGATCAGCCGCCGCATGTCAGGCGAGCTGATCGAGTGCTTGGACGCGCTGGAAGCGGACGATGACATCCGCGTCATCGTGCTCACGGGCGCAGGCGAGAAAGCGTTCTGCGCTGGCGCAGACATGGCGCAGGCTGCTCTCGGCCACGATGCACCGTCCACAGACGGGGAAATGTTCGCCGGTGGTGATCGCGACTGGGCCGCTCAAGCAGTGGTCCGTCTGGCGAAGGTCCGCAAGCCACTGATTGGCGCCATCAACGGCTACGCCTACGGCGGCGGCGCGGTCTTCGCCACCGCCTGCGATATCCGGGTCTGCTCCGAGAACGCGGCCTTCCGGTTCGTTGGCGCCAGCTACGGTCTCGTCGTCGGCGCGAGCCGCTTGCCCGCGATCGTCGGCCCAGCGATCGCGAAGGAACTGATCTTCACCGCGCGTACCGTGGACGCTACGGAAGCGCTAAGAATTGGGCTGGCGAACCACGTTGTGCCACTGGCGGACCTGCGAGATGTCGTCAGTGAAATGGCCGGGAGGATAGCGGAGCAGTCACAGACCGCGGTCATGGCATCCAAGGAAGTCATTGACCTCGCCACACTGGAAGTCGACGCGGCGCGCCGTGAATTCGACTGGAATCTCGAGCTTCGGAAGTCCGATGAACACCGGCAGCGCTTTCGCGCCGCGGCGGAACGCGTCGTGAACCGGGACTAGCTGTCGAAGGTTAGTCCCAGCACGCGAGCGCCCAGCGCTCGGGCAACCCGTCTCTGCTCCTCCGTTCCCTCCGCGAGAATCGTCAGTTCCTCGATTGCGCGAGGCGTATTGAGGTCATCGGCCAAGGCGCCCATGAACCGCACGCCATGCGCCGCTATCTCGTCCCCAGACGCCTCACCACCTTGCGAGAGCCTGGCCGTCAAGGAGCGAGCCAGCTCGCACGTCGGCAAGTCGGCGTCCATCGCGTGGTTCCAGGGCTGGCGGTAGTGATGCTGAAGGATGTAGAGGCGCACCGCGTCCGCCGGGCAGCGGGCCAGTAGGTCCGAGACGAACACCATGTTGCCCAGAGACTTGCTCATCTTGTGTTCGCCGCAGTAGACCATCGCGGCGTGCATCCAGTGCTTCACGAACGGCGCGCCGGATGCGTTCTCACTTTGCGCGATCTCCGCGTCGTGGTGGGGAAAGATCAGATCCTCGCCTCCGCCGTGGACCGTCACGGTGTTCCCCAGGTATTTCATCGCCATCGCTGAACACTCGATGTGCCAGCCCGGCCGGCCAGGCCCCCACGGGGAGTCCCAGGCTGGCTCGCCGGGCCTCTGGTGCTGCCAGAGCACGAAGTCGAGAGGATCGCGCTTGAGCGGGTCCGCGGGGAAGTTGCCGCGCTCGTTGGCGATCTGCAGCATCGCGCCGTAGTCCTCGCGGAACAACTTCCCGAATCCTGGGTCCTTCTTGACGCTGAAGTACGCACTGCCGCCGCTCTCGTATGCGAGTCCACGGCCTATCAAGGTGGCCACGATGGTCTGCATCTCCGGAATGTGCTCGGTCGCCCTGGGCGCAACATCCGGATCCAGGTTTCCCAGGTTCGCCATTTGTTCCCGGAACGCGGCGTATTCTCTGTCTCCCAGCCGTTTCCAGTCATCACCAGTCTTCTCGGCTCGCATCAGGACGTCGTCATCAATGTCGGTGACGTTTTGGACATAGGTTACTTCACGTCCCAGGAATCTCAACCAGCGGACGAGGACGTCGAAGACGGTATACGTGAACGCGTGCCCCAGGTGTGAAGTGTCGTAGGGCGTCACGCCGCACACGTAGAGACCGACTTTGGCGTCAGTTACGGGCTCGATGCTGCGTGTGGCTGTGTTGTAGATGGAGGGCGTTGGCAGAGTCACGCCGCCAATCGTACGGGTTTCGCTGCGACGTTGTCACCGGCAGGGTCGGCGTTGTGCACGTTATCGCGTTCATGTAGAGTCGAAAATGCAGCCCCGAAGGGTGGTAGGAGGTCAAATGAGCGAGGTATTAGGAGTCCGGGTCGGTGACCGGGCGGAGATGACGCGGAAGGTCACGACCGCAGATGTCCAGATGTTCACGGACGTAAGCGGCGATACGAACCTGCTTCATCGCGACAAGGACTACGCCGTGAAGACGAGATTCGGGGAGCCAATCGCGCACGGGATGCTGAGCGCCGGGTATATCTCGGCTGTCCTGGGCACGAAGCTGGCGCCGCACGCCTGTGTCATCTATTTGAGTCAGACGCTACGATTCCTCAAGGCAGTGAAGATCGGCGACGAAGTGCGCGTCATTGCTGAGGTAAAGGTCGCCGATGAGGAGAAACGGATACTCACGTTGGAGACGAACTGCTTCAACCAGGACGGCGAGGCGGTGGTGAAGGGCGAGGCTGTTGTACTGCTGGACCCATTTGAGGTGGGCGCGTGACCGGCATCCCGAACGGTGTCCACAAGATACGCGTTCCCCTGACCGGAAGCCCGCTGGGATGGGTTAACGCCTATGTTCTCCGCGCAGACGACGGGTTCATCCTGGTTGACTGCGGCTGGGACCTCCCGGACGCCCTCGAAGCGCTGAGGAAGGGCCTCGACGAGCTGGGCATACGCCTCGAAGACCTGCGGACCCTCGTCATCACGCACAACCACCCGGACCACTACGGCCTAGCCGGACGCCTCGTGAAACTGGCATCGTGCGGTGTCCTGATGCACCACCTCGACGCGGTTCACATCGAGAGCCGCTACGTTGACATGAGGTCTCTCCAGGCCGAGATGGAAAGCTGGCTACGGATCCACGGCGCGCCCGCGGAAGAGCTGATGGCGATGGTAAAGGGTTCGGAGGCCATACTCGAACGGATCAATATCGCGAAGCCGGACATTGAGGTGTCCGGCGGTGAGAAGGTGACCGCCGGAGATTCTGAATGGGAGATCATCTGGACGCCCGGCCACTCAGTCGGTCACATCTGTCTCTACGAGCGCAGTCAGAAGGCGTTCCTGTCCGGAGATCACATCCTGAACCCGATTAGCCCCAGTGTGGGCCTTCACGCGCAGTCTATGGGCAACCCCCTGTCCGACTACCTCAGCTCTCTCGAAAACATCCGCGATCTGGATGTGGAGATGGTGCTGCCCGCGCATGGTGATGAGTTCACCGGCTACCGCGAACGGATCGACGAGTTGATGGTGCATCACGAGGAGCGCCTTGCTGAGATTGGCACAATCCTCGACCGCGAAGGATCCCGGACCGCCTACGAGACGGCGTCCGAGATGCGCTGGAACCTCGAAGGGCCGTTCGTGAAGTGGCCGCCGTTCATGCGGCGTCTAGCCACTACGGAGGCGTTGGCCC
>JBDSHD010000012.1:0-15452 GCA_039918655.1 Dehalococcoidia bacterium
GTCCCTGTTGGGAAGGCCTTCATTACCTCCACCTTCAATAACACCGTGATTACACTGACCGACCCTACCGGCGCGGTGCTCTCATGGGCCTCCGCCGGTACCGCTGGCTTCAAGGGCTCGCGCAAGAGCACCCCGTACGCTGCGGGACTCGCGGCAGAAACTGCCGCCCGGCGCGCCATGGAACACGGCCTCCGGCAAGTTGAGGTCCGAGTTAAGGGCCCTGGCAGTGGCCGTGAGTCCGCCATCCGCTCATTACAGTCAGCCGGACTGCAAGTGACCAGCATCCGCGACGTCACCCCCATCCCGCACAACGGCTGCCGTCCTCCCAAGCGGAGGAGGGTCTAACACATGGCCAGGTACACAGATGCCCGCTGCCGCCTCTGCCGCCGTCTCGGCGAGAAACTCTATCTGAAGGGCGAGAAGTGCTTCACCAAGTGCACTTTCGATAAGCGGCCCTACCCACCAGGAATCCGGCAAACACGTCGTCGCAAGGTCTCTGACCGAGGCCTCCAGTGGCGTGAGAAACAGAAGGCCCGTGCCGTCTATGGCGTACTTGAGTCCCAGTTCCGCAAGTACTACGAGGACGCGGTACGTCGTCCGGGAGTGACCGGTGACACGCTGCTCCGGACCCTGGAAATGCGGATGGACAACGTCGTCTACAGGCTCGGGTTCGCAGACTCACGCCAGCAGGCAAGGCAACTCGTGTCCCACGGCCTCCTTAGCGTGAACGGGCGCAGGACGACCATCCCCTCGCGCATCCTCAAGGTCGGCGACGGCGTCGATTGGACCGCCCGAGGGAAGCGAAGCACATATTTCTCAATCGTCAGTGAAAACGTATCCGGTAAATCTCTTCCGTCCTGGCTCGTCCGGGATGCCAACGCTATGAACGGTCGTGTCGAACAGTTGCCCGAGATCACTGAAATCGGCACCAACTTCAACGCGGCGACCATCGTCGAGTACTACTCGCGCTAGAGGTGGAAATGCTAGAACCCCAACTGTACCGGGGGCTTGAGGCCATCGTGTCCCAGCCCTCAGATGAACCCCAGATCGAGGTCGAGGACGCCAGCGAGGGCTATGCGCGCATGGTGGCGACGCCACTGCCGCCCGGCTTTGGCATCACCCTCGGTAATGCGTTGCGCCGCGTGCTCTTGAGTTCCCTCACCGGCGCTGCCGTGAACTCCGTGCGCGTGGATGGCGTCCAGCACGAGTTCTCGACAATCCCGCACGTCAAAGAGGACACGATCGAGTTCCTCCTGAACGTCAAGGAGATGCGACTACGCGCGCTCTCCGATCGCCCCGGCACCCTCGTTCTCGACATAAGCGGCCGAGCAGGTCCGGTCACTGCGGGAGACATCCAGGTGCCTGAGCACTACGAGATCGTCAACCCGGACCTTTATCTCGCCAGCCTCGACTCGAAGGACGCCCGCCTCTACGTGGAATTCAACGTCGATCTCGGACGTGGATACCAGCCGGCCGGCCAGGTTGATGGCACCACGATCGGGGTCATCCCCGTCGACGCCATCTACTCACCGGTGCGGAAGGTCAACTATCGCATCGAGCACACGCGCGTCGGTCAGGCGACCAACTACGACAAACTCACAATGGAGGTCTGGACTGACGGCACCATGAGCGCTGTCGAGGCCGTAAGCAAGAGCGCCGAAGTTCTCATCGACCAGTTCCGCCTGTTCTCGCACATGGGGCGTCCCACGATGCCCACAGTCGAGCGCGGCCTGGGCGCCGGAATCCAGCTCTCACCAGACAAGTACAACATGGCGATTGAAGACCTCAACCTCTCCATGCGCGCCTACAACTGCTTGCGGCGCAGCGGCCTGATGACCGTTGGCCAGGTGCTAGAGAAGAGCGAAGAGGAACTCCTGGCGCTCCGCAACTTCGGACGTAAGTCCTATGACGAACTACGGGAGAAGCTCGATGAGATGGGCCTCCTCTCGGTCGACGCGGGCCGAGGCGACGATGATTTTGACGAACTGCCGCCGGCGCCTCCACTGGACGAGAACGAGGCGCCGATGCGCCGTGCGTCTAAGCGTTCATCTGCTGACATTGAGTTGTCCGATGAGATCGTTGAGATCGAGCCAGTGCCCGTCGGACGGCGCTCAAAGAAGGCATCCTCGACCGCTACCGACGGTGATGGTGAAGAAGTGCCGGAGTGGAAGCGACAGCTCCTGGAACTGACCCGCGAGGAAGACCAGTAAGATGGCGCACCGGATAGCGGGCCGTAAGCTCGGAAGGCCGACTGATCACCGTATGGCTCTCTATCGCAACCTGGTCACCGACCTCCTTCGCTACGAGAAGATCATTACCACGGAAGCCAAGGCTAAAGAGGCCCGCACCTTCGCTGACAAGATGATCACTCTTGGAAAGCGCGGAGACCTCCACGCCCGCCGCAGGGCGCTCGGCTTTGTTTACGACAAGAAGGTCGTGGACAAAGTGTTCGCCGAACTCGGCCCGCGCTACGCGAGCCGCCCCGGCGGTTACACAAGGGTAATCAAACTCGAACCGCGCAGTGGCGACGGCGCCAAGATGGCGCAGCTTGAGTTGGTGGAGGATGCATCCTAAGGGAGGATCGCCCCGGCGGTGAATCCTCTGACATCACATTGAATGGGAACGCGGAAGCGTCCGCACGCCGAATCGCCCTGCTCCTGGAGTACGACGGTACGGCATACGGAGGCTCCCAGTACCAGAAGAACGCACCGACGGTGCAGGGCACGCTGGAGCGGGCCTTAAGCAGATTAACAAGCGAACCTATACGAGTGAGCATGGCGGGCCGTACCGACGCTGGTGTCCACGCTGTTGGCCAGGTGGCGTCGTTCAAGACGAGTAGCAAATTCACTCCCGGTAAATTCGCCGGTGGTGGGAATGCGCTCCTTCCGGGAGACATCACCATCAGGGCCGCCGCCGAGACGCCACTGGATTTCGATCCGCGCCGCCAGGCCAAATCGCGGCTCTACCGGTACACGATCGATCTCCGGAGCCCGCGGTCGGCGCTCCTCCGGAACGTCACCTGGCACTTGCGAAACGGCGTAGACCTCCAGGCGATGGAAGCAGCAGCCGGATCGCTGGCAGGAATCCACGACTTCGCGGCGTTCACACCGCCGAGCGTGGCCAGCCGCACAGTGACCAACCGTTGCATCCAGAGAGTTGAATGGTCTACCAGGGGAGGACTCGCGTTCTTCGACATCGAGGCCAACGCTTTCCTGATGCACATGGTGCGGCGGATAGTGGGTACACTGGTCGAAGTAGGACGCGGACGGCTGGCGGTGGATGATTTCAAGAAACTCGTGGAACAGGCGCCTCCGGGGGAGGGAAGCCGCACCGCTCCGGCGCGCGGTTTATGCTTGATCAAGGTTCGCTACGAAAGCGGGTTGTTCGATGACGACACAAACGAAGACATATAGCCTCAAGGGCGGCGATATCCAGAAAGACTGGCAGGTGATCGACGCCGCCGACCAGACGCTCGGCCGCCTAGCCTCGGACGTCGCCATCCTCCTCATGGGGAAGCACAAGCCCACGTACTCATCCCATCTGGACATGGGCGACTTCGTCATCGTCATCAACGCCTCCCGTGTACACGTCACCGGCAAAAAACTGGACGACAAGATCTACTACCGTCACACCGGCTACATGGGCGGCCTCAAGGAAACAACACTGCGCGAACGCATGGAGCGCCAGCCGGAGCGCGTAATCGAAGCCGCCGTCAAGGGCATGCTGCCGCGCAACAAGCTGTCCCGGCACGTACTCCGTCACCTCAAGGTGTACGCTGGCGCTGAGCACCCTCACGAGGCCCAGGTGAACGCCTCGGCCAAGAAGACTCGGGCAACCCCGGAGATGGAGCAGAAGTAATGGCAGACGAAGTTACTACACCAGCACAGCGACCCGGGAAGTACATCTTCGGAACGGGCCGCCGCAAAGAGGCCGTCGCCCGGGTCCGCCTCTACGAAGGCGGCGGGACGATCGAAATCAACGGTAAACCGTATCTCGAACTATTCAGCCGCAACCTCCACCAGATCAAGATCCGCAAACCGCTTGAGATCGCTGGCATGCAGTCCAAGTTCGACATCGTCGCCCTGATCAATGGCGGTGGAATCAGCGCCTGGGCCGACGCTCTCGCGCACGGCACCGCCCGCGCCCTGCTCAAGCACGACGAATCCCTCCGCAAGGAGCTCCGCGCAAACGGGTTCCTGACACGCGACCCGCGCGTCAAGGAGCGCAAGAAAGTCGGTCTCAAGCGCGCGAGGAAGGCCCCTCAGTACACCAAGCGCTAGCCCTCACTTACCGGGAAGATCGAAGAGGCGCCCGTCGGGCGCCTCTTTCTTATTGCTACCTGAACGATCTATTCGATCAATCCGCAACCGTCTTCAGGCGCCCGTCAGAGCCCTTACAGCGCTCAAGACGGCTGGAACCCCGTCCTCCGAATGCACCTCCGTGTAGATGCGCATCAGGGGCTCCGTGCCGGACAACCGGATCAGTGCCCACTGGCCGTCCGGCAGTACGAACCGCAGTCCGTCCGTGCGGTCGCAGTGCGACACGGCCAGTCCGGCGATCTCAGTCGGTTGGAGCGACGGCAGCAGTCCAGCGATGCGATCGCGCTCCACCTCGGTCATCGTGATGTCGATCCGGTCGTAGTAATGCGGCCCAACCTTCGCGTACAGCTCTTCAATCAACGTCGGAAGGTCTGCTCGTCGCCTTGCCATCAGGTCGAACATGTACAGTCCTGACAAAACGCCGTCGCGCTCGGGCAAGTGCTCCCTGAACGCGAATCCCCCTGATTCCTCCCCTGCCATCAGCGCATTCGTTTCCCGCATCTTCGGTCCCAGGAACTTGAACCCGACGCCAGTCTCGTGGACGGGCACACCATATATCTCGCCCAGCTTGTTGATCATGCTCGTCGTCGTCACGGATTTGACCAGTGCGCCCCGCTCGCCGCATACGTCCAGCCGGTAGTACGCCAGCAGCGCGTAGGTCTGCAGCTGCGTCACGAAGCGCCCATTGTTGTCGATTACGCCGATACGGTCCGCGTCGCCGTCCGTGCACAGTGCCATGGCCGCTCGATGCCCCCGCACAGCCTCCACGGTCATCTCCAGGTTGCGTTGAATCGGCTCCGGGTTGTGCATCCCCGGAAACGCCGGGTTCCGCTCCCCACGTACCTCCCACACCTCGTTCGTGCCACCCGAAAGCAGCTCGCGCAGATACCCTGCCCCCGCGCCGTGCATCGGGTCGATGACGACCCGCAGCCCCGCGTTCCGAAGCTCCACAATGTCCACGAGGTTCGCCAGGTGGGTCAGGTACGCGGGACGGGGGTCGATCATCTCAAGCAATCCCGAAGATCGGGCGTCGTCCAGCTCTCGCCTCGATGGCGTTTGTTCCCAGCGTGACCGAGCGTTCGCCTCAATCTCAACCAGCGTCTCCGGCGGTGCCGCGCCCCCATACTCCGTGCGGACCTTGAAGCCGCAGTATGCCGCCGGATTGTGGCTCGCAGTCAGCACGATCGATCCCGCCGCTTTGTGCGCCAGGATCGCGTGACCGATAACCGGCGTCGGCGCCGGGTTCTCGCACAGGTATACAGGGACATCGTTGGCGGTCAGCACCTGCGTCACCACGTCCGCAAAAGCGTCAGCCTGGAACCGCGTATCGTACCCGACGACTACGCCGCGTGAAGCGAGCCCGGACTTCCGGAGGTAGTCAGCCGTGGCCTGCGCGCATTTCGCGACGTTGTCGAACGTGAACTCGTCGGCGATGATCGCGCGCCAACCATCAGTCCCGAACTTGATCGGGCACCCACCTTTGCTCACGTTTACCTCCCCACCAGTTCCCGCGTCGCCTCAGCCAGGTCCTTCATGCTATCGACAGGGCGCCAGTAGGCCTCGCTCTTGAATCCGTACAATCGTCCTTCGTCCGCCAGTCGCGGGAAAGTGGTAGTCTCATGGTCGCCCGTCTCCGGCAGCATGCTGAAGAACTCGCGGGCGAGGACGTAGATGCCGGCGTTGATCCAGTAGGGGAGCACCGGTTTCTCCCGGAAAGACGCGATCCTGCCCGAATCCTCGATATCGACGATTCCGTATGGACTCCGTAGTGGAGCCAGCATCACTGTGGCGCTGGCTCCTTGATCACGATGGTACGCGAGCATCGGCTCCAGCGCCTGGTCCGTCAGGATGTCGCCGTTGCAGGCGATCACGTCCGTCTCATCGGCGGGAATAAGCGATGAACCCTGCCGCAGCGCCCCGCCGCGGCCCAACGGCTCGCCCTCGAGCGAGTACAGGGCGCGGACACCGAAGCGTGACCCATCGCCGATATGTTCCTCCAGCACATCGGCCTTGTAGCCGCAGAGGAACACCACGTCCGTGATGCCGTTGGACCTCAGCCACTCAAGTTGATGCTCGACGATCGGCCTCCCCGCGACCGGCACCATGTTCTTAGGACGGTCGTTGGTCAACGGTCTCAGCCGCTCGCCTTCACCGCCCGCGATGATCAGAGCAAACACTGATTACGCGCGCTGTGCTTCTTCGGTGCGCGTCTCGGTCTTCAAGGCAGCCGCCGCCGAGCGCAACTGGTCAGCGCGATCCGTCCGCTCCCATGGCAGATCGATATCAGTCCGACCAAAGTGCCCGTAGGATGCTGTCTGCCGGTAGATCGGCCGACGCAGGTTCAGGTCCCGGATGATCCCGTTCGGGCTCAGGTCAAAGTGCTCGCGGACGAGCTTGTCGATAGCGCCAATGTCGATCTTGTGGGTGCCGAACGTCTCGACGGAGACTCCGATCGGCTGGGGGTGTCCGATCGCGTAGGACAGCTCCACCTCGCAGCGGTCGGCGATACCGGCCGCCACGAGGTTCTTCGCCACCCAGCGGGCGGCGTAAGAGCCAGAGCGGTCAACCTTGGAAGGATCCTTGCCGGAGTACGAGCCACCACCGTGCCGCCCCACGCCGCCGTACGTGTCGACGATGTTCTTGCGGCCGGATAAGCCAGAGTCGGCCGCGGGGCCGCCCAGGACGAACGTGCCGGAGCGGTTGACGTGGATCTCGGTGTCGCCGTCGATCCACTCGGACATCACCGGTTGGATTACCTCCCGGTTGATGTCATCCCAGAGCTGCCCAGGCTCGATCTCCCTGTCGTGTTGGGCGGCGATCACCACCGCCTTTGCACGCTTGGCCTTCCCGAACTGGTATTCGATTGTGACCTGGGATTTCCCGTCGGGACGCAGGTAAGGAAGGGTTCCGTTCTTGCGGACTTCCGCCAGCCGTCGGCACAGGGCGTGCGCTAGGTGGATCGGCAAGGGCATTAGTTCTGGCGTCTCGTTGCAGGCGAAGCCAAGCATGATCCCTTGGTCCCCGGCGCCTTCGTCATCACCTACCGCAGTCGCGATCTCGCGAGACTGCTCCTTCACGGACACGATCACACCGCAGCTCTCGGCGTCGAACTGGTACTCCGGCTTCGTGTAGCCGATCTCGGCGATAACCTGGCGCGCCAGGCCTGTGAAATCCACGTAGTGGCTGGTCGAGATCTCGCCCGTGATCATAACCAGGCCCGTTGTAGCTACGACCTCACAGGCGACGTGCGCCTCCGGGTCGTGCCTGATGATCTCGTCCAGGATCGCGTCCGCGATCTGGTCGCACACCTTGTCCGGGTGACCCTCGGTCACGCTCTCCGATGTTACGAGCAACGAGGGGCTGCTCATGAATGTCATTGTCATCTCGGTGACACCTCCTACTGGATGCTGAACTCTTCTTCGTGGGCGGTTTGACTATGTTCCTTGTTCCCAGCTTGAAAGATACTTCTTCTGCTGCTCTGTCAGCTCGTCGATCTCGATGCCCATCGACTGCAGCTTGAGCATCGCAACCTCGTTGTCGATATCTAGAGGCACGGTATGCACGGCCACCGGAAGCCTTTGGTCCTGGCTCGCCAGGTACTGCGCTGCCAGCGCCTGGTTGGCGAAGCTCATGTCCATCACGCTCGCCGGGTGGCCTTCGGCTGCCGCCAGATTGATCAGGCGGCCCTCCCCCAGTAAGAACAGTTGCTTTCCGTCCATCAGGCGGAACTCCTCGACGTTATCACGAACCGTGCGACGCGCCTCACTCATGTCTTCCAGAGCGGCGATGTTGATCTCGACGTTGAAGTGGCCGCTGTTGGCTACGATCGCCCCATTCTTCATCGACTCAAAGTGCTGGTGGTCCAGCACGTTGGTATCCCCAGTAAGTGTGATGAAGATGTCTCCGAGGCGCGCCGCCTCATCCATCGTCATCACTTCGTGGCCGTCCATCATCGCCTCGAGCGCCCGAATCGGATCAACCTCCGTCACGATGACTCTGGAGCCCAGCCCGCGGGCCCGCAGAGCCACGCCCTTGCCACACCAGCCGTAGCCGGCAATAACAACGTGCTTCGCCGCCCAGAGGACGTTGGTCGCCCGCGTAATGCCGTCGATCGTACTCTGGCCCGTCCCGTAACGATTGTCGAAAAGGTGCTTCGTACTGGCCTCGTTCACGGCCACGATCGGGTAGCCCAGCGCGCCATCTTTTGCCATCGCCCGCAGGCGGATGACGCCGGTGGTGGTCTCCTCTGTACCGCCGATCACCGTTTCCAGCACGTCGCGCCGTTCCTTGTGGAGCACGGCGACGAGGTCCGCCCCATCGTCCATCGTCATCTGCGGGTTGTTGGCCA
Organism: Dehalococcoidia bacterium; assembly: GCA_039918655.1. GTDB lineage: Bacteria > Chloroflexota > Dehalococcoidia > SM23-28-2 > RBG-16-64-32 > DATKKM01. Next base: position 8,668 of record JBDSHD010000012.1, read on the forward strand.
GGACGGCGTGAATGTGTTGGTAGTACGTTGCGTCGTCCTCACCCCTCACCGCGAACACCGGGATGCCGTATCGCGACACCAGGGCCGCCGCCACATCATCCTGTGTGGATAGCGGATTGCTCGCGCACAACCTCACCTCGGCGCCACCGGCCTTCAGGGTGATCATCAGATTTGCTGTCTCAGTCGTGACGTGCAGACAGGCCGCAATCCGGATGCCGTTGAGCGGCTTGTCCTTCTCGAAGCGTTCTCGGATCAACCGCAGAACCGGCATCTCGCGAGCCGCCCATTCGATGCGATTGACTCCGCCCTCAGTTAACCCCAGGTCCTTTACATCGTGTTCGGCCACCGTATTGACGTTTACCATGCACTCTCCTTTACCATCTCTTGTTCTTCAAGTTCGTTCTCTATCTGTTCGCGAAGTCTCATTGCTGTCTGCCACTCAGGTGTGAAGTCGCCGCGGGTGGGCATCAGGTTCACAAAGGGCCGTTCCTCCCGCTCCCACACTTCGTACACGCGCCGCAACTCCTGGACGGGATCGTCATGATCATCAACGCGCAGATCGCAGTACGGGTACTCCTCTCCGGCCATCACCTGCAACCCCGCCGACTGCCGGCCCCGCCTGTCACCGCCAGCGTCCTGCCCCGCTTCGAGCGATATTAACAAACGGACTGGCAGCTCCTCGTCCGCGTTCAACTCGAAGGCCTCTGACATCGCCTTCACCACCTGCTCCCCCACCAGGATGTTCCCCAGGCACACGTAACCCGCACCAGCGACGTGCCCCGCCCACCCGATGCACTGCTCACCGGTGTAGGCGGCCGTCCGGCCGTCCTTGTCGACGACCCCTACCTGCCGCACCTCACGTCCCGCGTCGTCCTCAATCAGCCGGTCAAGAGCGCGTTGGGCCGGGAGCCCCTGCCCCAGCAGGACCAGGCCGTCGATCCCGATATACGGGTTCACGAAAGATTGGCTTGCGATCGCGCCAACACCGCTTTTGATGTAAGGCACGAGTCCGCCTGCCGACAAAGCCTTGCTTGAAGTTGCCACCCCCAGATTTGCCGTCCGTGGGCAGCGAGCGGCGATGGAAAACGTCATCTCGCCATCGCTTCCTCGAATGTAGGTGGCTTGGGGTAGTACTCCATCATCTGCTGCACGCGCATCGCCGTCGCAGGGTCCTTCAGGAGGCTGATCAGGTACAGCGACATGTCGATTCCGGCGGATACCCCAGCCGCAGTTATCACATTGCCATCGTGCACCCAGCGTTCATCGTTGACCACCGTGGTGTTTCCGCCCAGGTTCTGCAGTTCAGCGATTGAGCCCCAGTGAGTCGTCGCGCGTTTCCCTTCCAGAAAACCCGCCCGGTGTAGCACCAGCGCCCCCGTGCAAACGGAGGTCACCCAATCGGCATTTCGGCCATTTTGCTGAACAAACTCAATATGTTTCGGGTTGTTCATCTCCGCCCGCGTACCGAGGCCGCCGGGAACAAGGATCACATCCAGCGGGGGACAGTTCTCGTAGCTGTAGTCCACCATGTAGCCTGTCCCCAGGAAGGACGTCACGGGTCCGCCGTCCTCGCTGATAAGCGCGACTTCCCACTCCCCGCCGCTGCCCTTCGCCATCATCGTCAGAGCCTCCCGCGGACCAATGGCATCTAGGTCCTCGAAGTCCTTAAACAGGACAATACCGATGTGCTTCGTCATTCGCGTCCTCCTCCCGCATCAGAGTCACTGCCGCTGCCGTCGGCGACCTCCACGGCCAGTGGCACCACCGAGAAGGACGAAGGTGACGAATACGTTCCCTGGGATTCCGGATTCATCCTCGTACGGTCAAGGAACATGCGGAGTTCCGCTTCATCTACTTTGATGTCCGACTCCTTCAGTACCTTGAGCAGTCCCTCGTGCCCGAGTTTCGGGTGCTTCTTGTGCAGTCTACGGATCTCCTCCGCGATCCTGGAGTCAATCGTATGATACGTAGGCTTCGTCATCGCTTCACAACCTCCTTGCCCTTCCGTCGCCCGTGCCACGTCGCCAGCGCGCGCCGGGCGAAGCTCATGACGCCCACAGGCTCCTTCCGCACCAGCGGCGTCTCATGCATGTTGCACACGTCACGGTACCCCAGCTTCTCATAAACCCTCAACGCGGCCTTATTGTCCGCCTCGACGGTCAACACGACCAGATCGCACACCTGCATCAACTCCCTCGTTACGGCCGAAGTGGCGGCACCGGCTAGGCCACGCCCTCGGTACTGGGGGTGTGTGTAAACGTTTCCGACAACCGCAACGCGCTCGGCTCGTGAAAACGCGTGCGTTCCCGCTATTGATACCAGTTCACCGCCGACGAAGGCGCCGCAGTACATGGCGTGTTCCAGGTGCTCCGGCCGGTACCCGGTGGCGGTCCCTTCCTGCGAGTACAGGCGGTTGATCAAAGGCAGATCACCGATCTCTAGCCTGACCGCCGGGCCATCCGTGGGTTGGAACTCCTCTGCGGTTACCTTCTGCCGTTTCATCACCTGTGGCCGGCTCATTACGTAGTGATTCTCAGTCACGCGCCGGTGCTCCATCCTAAAACTCGCGAATGAGAACCGGGACCCGGGGTGCAGGCTCATCGCCACGTCCAACGCACCGGAGTCGCCAATCGCGAACAGCGCCGGGCCGAGGCCGCCGTGCGAGTGCACCAGGAGCGCCTGCTCGCCAGAGGAGCCGAGGGCCATCACCCACTCGGTGTCGTAGAACGTTCGCGGGTCAAGTTGGGCCAGCGCGTACGCCGAATACGCCTTCTCGTCGGCCAGTATTCCCCGGATAGTGTCTCGGTCGCTCAGTTTCTCGACCGTGTAGACCGAGACGGCGGTATCATTTTCCCGCGAAACGGCCGTCATCCCGTAACCTTCTGCTGCACGTACTTACCGATTATCGGCGCTAGCCGGTCCTGTGTCTCCTGCGGCATGAGGTCAAAGGACGTCACGATCGCGCTCTCAAGCGCCTTACCGCAATCGCAGCTCCGACTCACAGGCAGCCGCCCCAAAGCCGCACGAACCACCCTTCGCGAGATGCCTACATTCTGAAGTAGGTTGGCGACGATCATATCCGCCGTGACACTCTCGTGTCCGTCGTGCCAGCAGTCGTAGTCCGTGGCGCAGGCCAGCACTGCGAAGCACATCTCCGCCTCGCGTGCCAGCTTCGCCTCCGGTAGTGCCGTCATCCCGATAATATCGGCGCCCCACGAGCGATAAAGGTTCGATTCTGCCCGAGTTGAGAACGCCGGGCCCTCCATGACGACATAGGTGCCGCCGTTGTGCACCGTGGCTTCCGTCTCGCGTGTTGCACCGGTCAGGACGCTCCTCAGTTCCCGGCAGAACGGGTCCGCGAACCCGACGTGCGCCACGAGTCCATCGCCAAAGAAAGTCGACGGCCGGCCGCGTGTACGGTCGATCACCTGATCTGGCACCACCATGTGGAGCGGTTCGATGTCCTCCCGCAGGCTGCCAACGGCGCTCACACTGATCACCGTCTCCACGCCCAGCGACTTCAGCGCCCAGAAGTTGGCCCGCGCCGGGATCTCGGCCGGCAGCAGCCGGTGCCCAACCCCATGCCGGGGCAGGAACGCCACGCGTTGCCCATCCAGAGTACCCACGGTGATCGCGTCGCTCGTCGGCCCGAATGGCGTGTCGATAGTGATGGACTCCGCGTCCGCCAGTCCCTCCATCTCGTAAAAACCACTGCCACCGATGACAGCGGCCCGTACCTGTTCGCGGTTAGCCACGTGCTGTCACCTCGCTCCGGAACAGGGCTGCCAGACTCTCATGGTACGGCGCCTTCGCCACGCCGGCATTGGTAACAATTGCGCTGATGAACCGGTTCGGGGTCACGTCGAAGGCCGGATTTATCGCCTCGACGCCATCCGCCGCGATCTTAACACCGCGAATGGCTCGCACCTCCTCCGGCGACCGCTCCTCGATCGGAATCGCGTCACCTGAGGCCGTCGCCAGGTCAATCGTGCTCAGCGGTGCTGCAACATAAAACGGGACGCCGTTCTCCCGTGCCAGCACCGCGAGCTGATACGTGCCGATCTTGTTCGCAGTATCCCCGTTCGCTGCGATCCGGTCCGCGCCCACCACCACCGCGCCGATCGCGCCGCGATTCATCATGTGGCCGGCCGCGCTATCCGGGATCAGCGACGCGGGTATGCCGTCCGCGACCAGCTCCCAGGCCGTTAAGCGTGCGCCCTGTAGCAGTGGCCTCGTTTCCGTTGCCAGCACTCGCTCAACCTTCCCTTGGGCATGCGCAGCTCGTATCACCCCCAACGCTGTGCCATAGCCGCCGGTAGCGAGCGCCCCGGCGTTGCAGTGCGTGAGAATGGTGGTGCCGGTGGGTATCAATTCCGCGCCGTTCTTCCCGATTCGCTTATTTCCGTCAACATCCTCGCGATGAATCGCCATGGCCTCTCGCACAGCGGTCAACCGTACCTCGTCTGCGTCCCTCGCCCCGTTTATCTCGTTCAACATCCTATCGATCGCCCACGCCAGGTTCACGGCGGTCGGGCGGGTCGCGCGCAAGATATTCGCCGCGCTCTCAATTTCGGCCAGAAGCGCGCCTCGATCGGACGCGTGCGAGTTCGCGGCGACCGCCGCCAGGCCGTAGGCTGCCGCGATGCCGATAAGAGGCGCACCACGCACCCGCAGGCTGCGGATCGCCTCAGCTACCACTTCGGCGTCCGTCGTCTCGATCCAAACTTCTTCCTGAGGAAGCAAAGTTTGGTCAAGAAACCGGACCCGGTTCCCCGCCGTCAACGCAATCGGCTCAATCACCGTCTTCTCTCCTCGGGCAAAAAAGGACTTCTCACGGCGGAGAAGTCGGCTGTCGCTTCCCTCATCTCTCCCCGTACGGGGTCGGAGTTGGCACCGTGTCCAATCGGACCGGTTGCCGGGCTTCAGCGGGCCGTTCCCTCCACCGCTCTAGATAAGGATCCGTATGTAATTCTGCCTCGAATGCTACCCGTGGCTAGACGTAACTGTCAAGGCGATTCAGTCGTACCGGAGCAGCGCCATGATGTCATAGCCCTCGAGCTTTTGACGCCCGTCCAGGAAACCCAGCTCCACCAGGAACGCGAAGCCGTGCACGCGTCCGCCGATAAGCTCCACGAGTTTCGCCGCCGCCAGTGCCGTGCCGCCGGTGGCGAGCAGGTCGTCGATGATGACAACGTGATCTCCGAGCGACAATGCGTCTTTGTGGATATCGAGCTGTCCCGTCCCGTACTCCAGCGAATACTCCACGCTCATCACTTCCGCGGGCAGCTTCCCCGGCTTCCGCACCGGGATCAGTGGTAGCCCGAGGTTGTACGCCAGGGGCGCCCCGAACAGGAAGCCCCGCGACTCCACGGAGACGATCGCCTTCAAGTCTGAGTCACGGAACGTCTGTGTAAACATGTCGATCACGTAACGGGTGGCGACGGGATCCTGGAGGAGCGGTGTGATGTCCTTGAAGATGATGCCCGGCTGTGGGAAGTCCGGGACATCCCGGATGAAGCGCTTCAGGTCGTCGGTCGACGTTATCTGGGACATTCTGAGATCGAAGTATATCGAGCGGCGACTTGTTGCGCCCCCATGGTTCCGCCTAGAATCGCCAGCAGGAACCCGCATGACAGACCGCGAAGAACTCAAGAAGCGCGCCGTACGGGAGATTGATGCCCGGCGAGATGAGCTCGTCGCTCTCTCCCTCCGCATCCACGACAACCCAGAGATTGCGTTCCAGGAACACGAGTCGGCGGCGATGCTGGAGGACTACCTGGAAACGAACGGCTTCAGCGTCGATCGCGGTGTCTGCGACCTACCCACCGCCTTTAAGGCCACGTTCGGCAGCGGCTCGCCCCGCGTCGCCTTCGTCGCCGAATACGACGCCCTTCCCGGTGTCGGTCACGGCTGCGGACACAACATCATCGGGACCGCCGCCTGCGCCGCCGGAGTCGCGGTTAAAAGCCTCTTAGGAGACGCCGGCGGAGGCACCGTCCACGTCATTGGTACCCCTGCGGAGGAGGCCGCCGGTGGCAAGGTCTACATGATCGACCGCGGCGCCTTTCGCGACCTCGACTGCGCCATGATGATCCACCCCGGCAACCGCGACACGTCCGTCGCCTACGCCCTGGCGTGCCTCGAACTCGAAGTCGAATTCGAAGGCCGTGCCGCGCACGCCGCCGCCAGGCCGGAGGCCGGACTCAACGCCCTGGACGCGATGATCTCCGCCTTCGTCAACATCGGTCTGCTCCGCCAGCAGGTCCGGGACTCGGCGCGAATCCACGGCATCATCACCGACGGCGGCCAGGCGGTGAACGTCATCCCCCATCACACCGCCGCGAAGTTCCTGATCCGCACCGAAGAGGACAATTACATGGACGAAACCCTGAAGCCGAAGGTATTGGCCTGCTTTGAGGCCGCCGCCAAGGCCACCGGGTGTCTCCTGAAGCACAAATGGGGTGATGCCTCGCGGTACAAGACGATGCGCACCAACATGGCGCTCGCCGACGCCTATCGCGCCAACATCGAGTCCCTGGGACGCACCACCGTCGCGCCGGACTCGAATCGCTCGATGGGATCGACCGACATGGGCAACGTCAGCCAGGTTGTTCCCGGCATTCACCCCACCATCTCGATCGCGCCCCCGGACGTCCCCATCCACACCGAGGACTTCCGGGAAATGGCGAAGAGTGATATCGGCCATCGCGGCCTGCTCGATGGTGCGAAGGCGCTGGCCATGACCGGCATCGATGTCTTGGTAGATCGCGAATTACGCGAGCGTA
>JBDSHD010000013.1:0-3280 GCA_039918655.1 Dehalococcoidia bacterium
TCCTCGTCATCGCGGCCAACGGCGGCCTCATGCCGGTGACACCGGAGACGCTCGAACGCACCGGAGGGATCCCCGCCGGCGTCGAAACCGGTGAGTGGGTTCCGGACTCCAAGGACGTCTTGCTGGAGCGTGCGGACACCAGGTTGTATCCGCTGTCGGACAGGATCACCTGGGACGCCCTCGATCCGATTCGCGCCTTTAGCGCCGGTGACATGCTGATCGTCGTCGGCCTGGCGATCTTCCTCCCCAGTCTTGTCATCCCGCGGTGGGAAGAGGACGACGAGCTGGTTCTGTCCGGCTGAAAACCCACGGGCAGTCGTAAACTTCTTGCTGTCCACCAACGTTACACATAGAAGCAACGTATTCGCTTGCCTCTTGCCGCATTTAGGTCTAGAGTACGGGCGAACCAGTTTCAGTGGCTGAACAACAGCCTGGAAGGAGACAACAGCCATATGAGTCTACTAAGACAATGGCGCTATCTGACGATCGCGGTCTTCGCGATCGTTGCGCTCGCGGCATTCTCTGCCTGCGGCGACGACGACGATGACGGCGGTGGCGACGACGGCGGCACGGAGACCCCTGCCGCCGGAAAGCGCATCGACGGCGGGACCATGACGGTCCAGCACATCGAGCCGGCGAGCCTTGACCCCCACTTCTCCAGTTTCGGTCAGGACATCTCGATTGAGCGCATGCTTTGGAGAGGCCTTTACAGCCTGAACACAGAGAACCAGCCGGTTCCCTCCATGGCCGATGGCGACCCCACGATTTCCGAGGACGGTAAGACCTTCACCGTCGCCCTGAAGGAAGGCCTCCTCTGGTCTGACGGTGATGATCTGCTTGCCCAGGACTTCGTGCTCGGTATCACGCGGACGTGCAACCCGGTGAACGCGGGCGAGTACCAGTACCTCCTGACCAACATCGTTGGCTGCGACGCCTACTACTTGGCTCTCGCCGGTCCGGACGGCGATGCTGGAACAGGCGATGACTTGGCGCCCGATGCCGACCTGACGACGTTCGTCGACGGTCTGGGTGTCAAGGCAGTGGACGATCTGACCATCGAGTTCACACTCCAGAACCCGGGGCCGACGTTCAAGATCATCCTTTCCCTCTGGATGACGTTCCCGGTGCCGTCTCACCTGATCCCTGATCCCAGCGCGGCGTGGCCTGTTGGCCCTGACGCTCCGGCGGCCCTGGCCTACAACGGCCCCTACATGCTGACCGACTACGTGACCGGGACGAGCGCCACGCTTGAGCCGAACCCGAACTGGTCGGCGGACTACAGCCCAGTTGACGCGGCGCCAACGCTGGACACACTCACACTCCGCTTCATCGACGACTTCGCGGTTTCGCAGCGCGCCTTCGAGAATAACGAACTGGACTACACGCAGGTGGACCTGAGCCAGCTTGAGGCCACGGTGACGCAGTATGATCCGACGGGCCAGTACTTCAAGGCCGTTGGTGCATCCACGCGTGGTCTGCAGATGAACCAGGAGCACCCGCCGCTCGACAACACAGACGTGCGGATGGCGATCGGTAAGGCCGTCGACTGGCAGGGCCTGATCGACAACTGCTACAGCGGTGGTCACGAACTCACAACAACCTGGATCCCGCAAGAAGTGCCCGGTGGACAGGCGCCGGACTGGCGCGCTACTGAGTACGCCTTCGACGTTGATGCCGCTAAGGCTCTTGTCGACGGCGTGGATCTCAGCCGGGAGTTCATCCTCATCGTGCGTGTCGGCGCAGAGAGCGAGTGCTCGGGAAGCTACATCCAGGAAGCGTTGCGGGCCAACCTTGACATGAACGTGAAGGTGGAAGTCCTCGAAGGCCCTGACCGGTCAAAGCGGTTCCGCGAGGAGACGTTTGACCTCTTCCCCGGCGGCTGGATCCAGGACTACCCGGACCCCGAGAACTGGACTGTGGGTCTGTTCGATACGGACGGTGGTCTGAACCACTACAACTGCAGCAACCCGCAGATCGACGAACTCATGACCGCGGCGCTTTACAACCTGGACGAGGAAGAGCGAATCGCTCAGTACGAAGAGGTCAACCAGCTCATCGTCGATGATGCCTGCGGAATCTTCGTCTTCTACCACGAGGCGACGCACGGTATCAAGAAAGAGAACGTGGTGGGAATGTTCGAGAACTCTACTTCCCAGAACGCCGACAACATCGGTGACTGGGCCGCGGAAGCGTGGGGTGTTACCGAGTAGAACACGGAAGTAAGTCCGTAGTGAGTGCGGGGGCCCGGCCGGGCCCCCGCACTCGTACCGCTGTTATAATGAGGCAACCTTGACGGCCTACGTAATCCGGCGAATCCTCTGGACGGTCCCAGTACTGTGGGCGATCGCTACGATCACCTTCTTCCTGATGCATTCCGTCCCCGGGGGCCCGTTCGACCGTGAACGGGAATTGCCGCCGGCCGTCCGCGCGAACCTTGAACAGAAGTACGGACTGGACGCGCCGCTGGGCGAACAGTACGTCACCTACATGAAGAACCTCGTCCAGGGCGACCTCGGCGTCTCGATGGAGAGCCAGCGGCCGGTGACGGAGATCATCAAGGAAGGGCTCAGCGTTTCCCTGGAACTGGGTATCTCGGCGTTCATCTTTGCCACCGTCTTCGGCTTCACGACCGGGCTCATTGCTGCGCTGAACCATAACAGGCCGGGTGACTACCTGGGAGTTTTCGTGGCGACGGCGGGCAGCGCCATGCCCAACTTCATCCTCGCGACGTTCCTCGTGATCATCTTCTCCGTTCAGCTCGGCTGGACCGATGTCATCGGATGGGAGCTGTTCAATCCCAAGAAGATGATCCTGCCCATGGTGGCGCTCGGGATGCTGCCCGCCGCCTACATCGCAAGGATCACGCGCGCGAGCATGCTGGACGTGCTCAACCAGGATTACGTCCGGACAGCGCGCGCCAAGGGTCTCTCTGAATGGGTGGTCATCATCAGGCACACAATGCGTAATGCGATGGTGCCGATCCTGACCGTACTCGGACCGATATTCGCAGTGCTGGTCACGGGGTCGTTCATCATCGAGACCACCTTCGCCATCAACGGTGTCGGCCGGTACTTCGTCAGTTCGATCGGTTCGCGCGATTACGGCGTAATCATGGGAACGACGCTGTTTTTCGCGTTCATCGTCGTGATGGCAAACCTCGTCGTGGATCTTCTCTACGCGGTCGTTGACCCGCGCATAAGGTACGGGTAGAAGAGCTTTGGCGAGAGCGGAGACGATACCGGCGCTTGAGGCGGCTGCTACTGAGAAGGTAGGGCGCCAG
>JBDSHD010000014.1:0-7150 GCA_039918655.1 Dehalococcoidia bacterium
GGAGTACGTGGACAGCCGCGGCATTACGCGCCGTCTGGACAACCTGTACGACCAGTACACGATGGATGGCGAGTTCGAGGATGATGAACGTGTCGTGGAGGAATGGGTGCGGGACAACGCGATCGCGGGCGTACTGCCTGCTGGGACGACGCTGGAAACGATGCGGGAGAAGGGCGTGATGCGCTTCACCGGCATTGGCAGGTCCGGCGCGATGCTGAGCCAGGCGTGCGACGTGAAGGAAGATGAAACGTTCTGCCCGCTGCGATGGCACGTCGAGAAGAAGCTGCCGTACCCAACGGAGAACCAGCGCGCGCAGTTCTACATCGACCACGAGTGGTTCCTGGAAGCGGACGAGCAATTGCCGAAGCACAAAGAGAACCCGAAGATGGGCGGCGATTACCCGCTTGTCATGACTACCGGGCACAATCGCTGGAGCATCCACGCGGCCAACATCATCAACAAGATGATGCAGGAGACGAACCAGGGCCGCCCCTTCATGTTCATGAATGTCAACGACGCCGCCGATCGCAGGATCTGCGAAGGCGATCTCGTCCGCTGCTATAACGATATGGGCGAGTTCCGCATTTGGGTGAAGTTGACGCCCGCAGTCCGCCCCGGCACGGTGATCGTGTACAACGGGTTCGAGCCGTTCCAGTTCCCCAACTGGCAGGACCCCTCGTGGATCGAGCCTGGCATGGTGAAGTGGCTGCACTTCGCCGGAGGCTACAAGCAGTTCCGGTTCCGGCCGCTTTCCTGGCAACCGGTTCAAGTTGACCGATCGATACCACTTGAGGTGGAGCTCGCTGAGCCGTTGCCATCGGTGTGAAATGAGTCAGCCATGCCTGCCCTGACCCGCCGCGATTTCCTAAAGGGCTCGGGCGGGCTTGTGGTGGGCCTGAGCCTGACTCGCCTCGGTTTCCGGTATCTCGATGTAACACCGTCTGGCTCCGCGGAAGAGGAGATCTTCCGCTACTACCCATACGACTCCTGGGAAGACCTGTACCGGAAGAAATGGACCTGGGACAAGGTCACATGGGGAACCCATCTCGTCGACTGCTACCCGGGTGGCTGCTCGTTCCACGTTTACTCCAAGGATGGCATCGTCTGGCGGGAGGAGCAGGCAGCGATATACCCCACAATTGAGGAAGGGGTGCCGGACATGAACCCGCGGGGCTGCCAGAAGGGCGCTTGCTTCAGCCGGGTGATGTACGGTGCCGAACGCCTGAAATACCCGCTTAAGCGCACCGGCGAGCGTGGCGAAGGCAAGTGGAAGCGTATCAGCTGGGACGAAGCGCTGACAGACGTCGCGGATTCCATGCTGGACGCGATAGAGGAGTCCGGCCCAGAGACGATCCTTTACGAGTTCGGTTCCGGAGAGGGCGGGACTGTCAACGGTGCATCGCCGGCCTGGCGTCTCATGCGCTTGATCGGTGGCACGACCCTGGATTCCAACGGTCTTACTTCCGACTTCAACGTGGGCCTGTACCAGACGTTCGGGAAGTTCAATTTCTGCTCATCCATTGATGATTGGTTCCACGCCGACCTCTTAATAATGTGGCACATGAACCCAACCTACACGCGGATCCCGTCTGCGCACTTCATCTGGGAAGCGCGATACCACGGCACGGAGGTCGTTTCGATTGCGCCGGACTATAACGCATCGACGATGCACGCCGACATGTTCGTGCCAATCGAGCCGGGGATGGATACGGCCCTTGCCCTGGGACTGTGCAAGATCATCGTGGACGAGGGATGGGTCAACGAGGAGTTCGTGCGTGAGCAGACGGACCTGTCACTGCTGGTGCGCACCGACAACGGGCGTTTCCTGAGGGAGACCGATGTCGAAGGCGAAGGGCGCGAGGACCAGTTGTACTGGCTTGACGAAGTTACCGGCGAGATCGCGAAGGCGCCGCGAGGCACCCTCGATATGGGTGGCCGGCGGCCGGCGCTCGCGGGTTCGACAACGGTTGAACTGACGGATGGGACAAGGGTCGAGGTGCGACCGGCGTTCGAGAGCATGCGAGAGAAGCTGGCGGACTATACGCCCGAGCACGTTTTCGAGATCACCGGGGTCCGCCCAGGGGTGGTCCGAAAGCTGGCGGAGAAGGTGCACAACGCGCGGGCAATTCACATGCTCCAGGGTTTCGGCGTATGCAAGTTCTATCACGGCGACCTGATGGAACGGGCGATGGCCCTACTGATGGCTCTGACCGGCAACTTCGGGCGAAAAGGTACGGGAATGCGTGGCTGGAACAGCGCCCAGCTCGTCCAGAGCGGTCTCCTCAAGACACGTCCCGGGCTTGAAGGATTCATGCAGTTCGCGCGTAATGCCCGGAAGGCCGAGAAGGAGATTCTCAAGGAAGACGACACCCTCACCGAGGAGATGGTCCTCATCGAGATAGAGCGGAAAGAGGTCCGCGGTGAGACTGTGGCAGAAGGTATGCCGGCCACGCCGCTGATGGTCCCGCCCGCCTTCTACTGGTACAACCACGCAGGCTACAAGGATGTCTGGGAGAACCCCCAGTGGAACGATCCGGAAATGAAGCGGTCCTTCCACGAGTACATGGATGAGGCTGTGGATCGCGGCTGGTGGGACGGTCTCGTAAGGCCGGCGGCCGACAAGCCCCCGCTTGTTTACCTGGGTGTTGCGGGTTCAACATTGCGGCGGACGCGCGGTGGCTTCAAGCAATTGCTGCAGTATGCGTGGCCGAACTTCAAGCTGGTGGTGTCCTGCGACATCAGAATGAGCACGACAGCCGCCTTTTCCGACATTATCCTGCCGGCGGCGGCTTTCTACGAAAAGGTGGACTTCCGCTTCCCAACGGCCCACATCAACTTCCTGACGTTCACGGATAAGGCCGTGGAACCGGTGGGTGAGTCCAAGCCGGAGTGGGAGATCTTCGCGCTGTTGTCAAAGAAGATCGAGCAGAGGGCTAAGGAGCGCGGCGTCGGCCCGTACGAGGATGATGGCGGCAGGCAATTCAACCTGAGCAAGCTCTACGACGTGTTCACTCTGCACGGAGCCATCAAGGAAGGGGACGGCGAGAAGCTCGCGGAAGAGATGGTGAAGGATACCGTTCGGGTGGGCGCTCTGCCCGAGAAGACAGACATGAAGAAGGTCCGCGAGAAGGGGATTATCCGCTTCACTGGCCTGGGCGCCGACGCGGTTGGCGTCGGCCTGGCGACAGACATTCGGCCCGGCGAGACGATATCGCCGCTGAAGTGGCACCTGGAGCGGAAGATCCCGTACCCCACTTATGCACGCCGGATCCAGTTCTACATCGACCACGAGTGGTTCCTGGAAGCAGGGGAAGAGCTACCTGTACACAAGCCACCCCCGAAGATGGGTGGTGACTATCCGCTTACCCTGACGAGCGGACACCAGCGTTGGAGTATCCACTCCATCAACGTTGTGAACGAGACACTGCTGCGCACACACCGGGGCCACCCATTGATCATCATGAATCCCAATGACGCCGCGGCCCGCGGAGTTGCGGATGGCGAGGAAGTCCGCGTTTTCAACGATTTTGAGGAGTTTCACATCCGAACGAAGCTCTCGTCCGCCACGAGGCCTGGTGAAGTCATCGTTTACCACGCCTGGGAACCTTACCAGTACCGGAACTGGAAGCCATACGACAACGTCGTGCCAGGGATGATCAAATGGCTTCACCTTGCCGGCGGTTATGGTCACCTCAACTACTGGCGCTGGAACTGGGTGCAGCAGCAGGTTGATCGGGCAGTGCCTGTCGAGGTGGAGAAGATGGCGTGATGAACCGCCCCAATAGCGGTTTCGTCGATCACTTCGCCCTGTGGGCTAGCCTCGGTGCGAGCCTCTACCTGATGCCGTTCGGAGCGCTGCTCGTTCCGGAGTTGAGCATCGGGCAAGCTGTGGTCGCAGCACTGCTTGCAGCGCTCCTGGCATCCCTACTGGTGGCAGCAATCGTCGCGCTCGCAGCCCGAACCAATCGATCAACCCTTGACCTGCTTTCAGAGCCACTTGGAGATCGCGGGAGGCTACCTCTGGCGGCCCTGCTCGTGCTACGCCATACTCTGTTCGCCACGTTTGCGCTGGTGTTGATTGCCGACGCGGCGTCCCTCCTGGGCGTGAGGTCGCTCGGCGTAGACCTCAGGCCGTTCTGGGTGCTGTTTTTCGCGGCCGCCGCACTGGGCGCTTCGCTCGCTCTCAGGCGATGGCCTCTGCTGCGTCGCGTCGGTCTTGGCCTGATCATCCTGCTCGCGATCGCCATCTCTGCGTCGGCATACATGGAGTTCGAGATTCCCTCGTACCTCAAGCGTCCAGCAGCTGGTGGCTGGCCGGAGTTCTGGCAGGCTGTCAGCGTGATGCTCGTGTTCCCACTACTCTGGCTGCCGGTCGCGGCAGATCACGCCCGAGGATCGCTTGATCGACGCGGCGCTTCACTTGGCGCCCTCCTTGGTCTCTCGCTGATGGCAACGTGGTTCGGGGCGCTCGGTATCGTCTATCTGCCGGCGACGGACTCGGGCGACATCCCGGGGTTCCTCGTGGGGATGCAGCTTGGGCTGGGAGCAATGATCTTTCTCCTCGTGCTCCAACTGGACGAGGTGTTCGTGAACGCGAGATCGTTTGAGTTCGTCGTCAGCGACCTGAACCACCAGGTCAATCGGCTGACCTTGGCGATTCCGATGCTCGTGGCTATCCCGGCCGCGATATTCCTGCATGTGGGTGACCTGGAGGGTTATCTGCTATTTGTAGGGGCCCTCTTTGTGCCCGCGTTTGGTGTCGTGCTGGCATTCTCCCTCCGACCAATCGATCAGCCGCTGGCGTTCCCACTGGTGGCCTGGCTTGGTGGGTTCATCCTGTACCAGTGGATCTCACCATCCGATATTGGATGGTGGCAGGATGCTGTCAACTGGTTAACGGAACAACTCGGAATTGCCTTCCCCCTGTCAGATGAAATCGGTTGGCTGGGTGCGGTGATTCCTTCGTTCCTGTTTGCCTTCGCTGTTCAACTGATTGCGTGCGCGACTTTGACCCGGAGTGCGGGCCGTAGTCTGACGCCAGCAGCAGGCTGAGCCGCGGGTGGTCAGACCGATACTCATGAAAACAATCGCTGCGTCACCCGGACATCAGCGGCGGGCAGGCGGCTTCCGAACCCAACAGCGGATACTCTCCGCGTCGAGAAGGCTATTCGCGGCGCATGGGTTCTCTTCCACCACCGTACGCGACATTGCAGGAGAATGTGGCATTTCGGACGCGGCTATCTTCTACTACTTCCCGGAGAAGGCTGATATCCTGCAGGCCCTCCTGTCGCAAGGCATCGAACTTCCTACGACACCCGTCGAATCTCCTCCTCCTGGCTCCACTACTCTCGCTGAGCGAATTGTGGATGAAGCCCTCCTGATCATCGACCAGAACCGCGATCTGCTGAGAATTGTGATCCGAGAAGCACTGGCCGGGGACATCAGCTCTCGCGATCGTTACGAGGACTGGCTGGAATTTTGGGAAGGCCGCTTGGCACCGGTAATCGAGACAAGGTCATGTCCCGGGAGCGCCGATGCCAACAGGCTACTGGCGCGCCAGATCCTCCTCCTCGTCGTGATCGCAGCGGAGGATAGATTGCTACTCCGGCGAGACCGCAGCATCTCGCAAATTCGGCGTAGGGAAAACTTGAGGGCGTTTCTGATTCGCGCCGTGGGGCGGCTGTTGGAGTAGTTGGAAGCAAGTCTGACGACACGTCCAGGTCGAAACAGGATGGGCCGCCTGACGGACCACTGGCTTAGGGCCATTTTGTTGCCCGGTTGGTCAAGACCCCGGAGCCAGATGTATCGCAGCGCAGCCACAGAGAATTGACGTTGCGCCGTCGGCGTGTACGATAGCCCTGCAACGGCACGCTAGACATTCGCCTGCGAGCCCGAATAACCGCTGCGTTCCTGGAGGAGCAGACCATGCCGATATACATGGACCGCCATGAAGCCGGGGAATTGGCACCCGCGGATATCTACGCCGCCCACCTCCTGGATCTGCAAGTCCAGGAGAAGTATCACGCGCGGTACCTGACGTACTGGATGGACAAGGAGCGAGGCCAGGTTTTCTGCCTCGTAGACGCGCCCTCAAAGGAAGCCTGCGAAGCCGTCCATGCCGAGGCGCACGGCGAGATCGCGAGAGAGATTATCGAAGTGCAGCAAGATGCCGTCGCCGAGTTCCTCGGGCGGCTGAGCGATCCGCC
Organism: Dehalococcoidia bacterium; assembly: GCA_039918655.1. Classification (GTDB taxonomy): domain Bacteria; phylum Chloroflexota; class Dehalococcoidia; order SM23-28-2; family RBG-16-64-32; genus DATKKM01. The sequence goes on from JBDSHD010000014.1 coordinate 6,207, forward strand.
GGGCACGTCGCCCGCGCAGCCAATTGCCGACAGCGCCTTCCGGATCGTGCTCTTCACCGACATCGAAGGATCGACACGTCTCACCCAGAAAGTAGGAGACGACGGCGCGATGGTGATCCTTCGCGAGCACGACGCGATCGTACGCACAGCGCTTCGCTTACACGAGGGCAGCGAGGTCAAGCACACCGGTGATGGCATCATGGCCTCGTTTGCGTCCGTGACGAAGGCGGTGGAGTCTTCGGTCAACATCCAGCGCGCGTTCATGGAGTGCAACCATGAGCGCGGCGAAGAAGGATTACGCGTGCGTGTAGGCATGAGCGCGGGTGAGCCCGTCCGCGACAGTGGCGACCTCTTCGGCGCGGTCGTCCAACTCGCTCGCCGCATCTGCGATACCGCCGAGCCTACGACCATCTTGACTTCGAACGTGGTCCGGGAGCTTTGCCTTGGTAAAGGGTTCACGTTCGCGGACCGCGGCGAGATGGCGCTCAAGGGCTTCGATGACCCTGTTCGCGTCCACGAAGTTTCCTGGCGCTAGACCTCCTACGCGAAGTCAGCGTCCGGGTGCTCTCGATGGGACGAACTACGGTTGGATGTTCTGGTTCATGTGGAACAAGTTGCCGGGGTCGTACTTCCTCTTAATCGACACCAACCGGCTGTAATTTCCCTTGTAGTTCTCTTTGACGCGGCCCTCGTCATCGCCGGCCATGAAATTAACGTACCCGCCGGCGAGTGAGTGCGGCTCGAGGGCCTTGTAGTAGTCCTTCACCCACTTGGTGTTCTTCTCGTTGTCGGCGGGATCGGGCCACATACCGGCGATCACCGTCGCGAAGTTGGCGTCGCGGTAGGCGAAGGACGTCGCATCGGAAGCGACACGGCTGGCTGCGCCGTTGATCGGGTAGATGTGCATGGTCGAGTTCACCACCGGCACCTTCGGCCCGAACTCC
>JBDSHD010000015.1:0-2704 GCA_039918655.1 Dehalococcoidia bacterium
TACAATCAGAACCGGCCTCATTCGTCACTCGGAAACCTCACGCCGGACGAGTTCCGGCGCGACTACATCAAGCGGTTAGTCCCGGCGGACTGTAATTATGAGTGGACCAGAGAATGGGGGCAGGTCACCGCGTCTGACATACAATCGCCAACTAAACAAACAGCCGGGACAACTGTCCCGGCTGTTTGCTTCGACGCCCTGGAGGGGGTGGGTCAGGCGTCGATTTCCGCCGCCTCTTGCTCGAAGAAGGGAGCGGGGGCGAATCCTCCCCGAGGCGCGCCGAAGCGCAGTCCTTCACGATCGGCCGGTGGCTCTGGGGGGGTGTTGTTGATGATATCGTCGATGTTGTTGGTGAGCCGCTCGAGGATGTTATCGGCCTGCTCCTGTGTGATATCGCCGTTAGTTACTTTCTCGGCCAGCTTGGCCTCGGCGGTGTCGAGCAGTTGCGACTTGAGGTCTTCGACTGAGACGCCTTTCTCTTCCGCCAGGTCAGCGAGGCTCTTTCCGTCTGCGTAGGCCTGGCGGAGTTCACCGTCTTCGAGCCCCAGGATGTCCTTCGCCGATTCGGCGATCCAGTGGATGCCGCGCAAACCGCCCGGTCCATTATGGCCGCCCGGTCCGCCGTGGTGGAGGAACAAGGGCTCGCCGTTCTCGACACGATCACGGAGTTCGGCGGCGCGCTCTTCGTCGATGCGGCCGTCTGCGAGGGCTTCGTCGATGAGGTCGAGGTGGGTCTGCTTGATGGCGGTCTCGAGGTCCTCCACGGAGATGCCGAGGTTCTCCGCGAGCTTCTCCTTATAGGCGTCGCGCCGAGTGTCGGTGGGCTCCTCCGCGGACGGGGTTGGTGTGGGGGTGTCTTCCTGCGCGCCGACGGCAGCGATGGCGAACGCGCCGATCACCAGGCCGACGATCAGGCCCCCTGCTGCTAGAAATCGATTCATGATTGCCTCCTTGTGCTTGGATGGATTGATGCCCAGGCACCTTTCATCCTGCAATCAAGGTATGAGGTCAGCATTAAATCCAGATTAGAGATTCTTAACCGCTCGCTCTAACGTTTCTTTAATGTGACGGTTCTAGCTTGTTGAAGGGGATATGTACGTACTACTGGTAGAGGACGAACGGCGGTTGGCGCAGCTCGTGCGGCGTGTACTGGAGGAGGAAGGTCACACAGTGGATGTGGCGCATGATGGTGAAGAAGGGCTGCACATGGCGGAAGAAGGCACGCACGATGTGATCGTGCTGGACGTGATGCTGCCGGTGATGGATGGAGTTACTGTTTGCCGGTCGCTGCGCCGGGCGCGAAAAGATACGCCCGTTTTGCTGTTGACGGCGCTGGACGGGGTGGAGGACCGGGTACGTGGCCTGGATGCGGGCGCCGATGACTACCTCGTGAAGCCGTTTGCGTTCCAGGAGTTATTGGCACGAATTCGCGCACTGGGCCGGAGGAAGGTGGAGGCGCGCGACCCGCAGGAATTGCAGGTTGACGGGCTATTCCTGGATCTGCGGAAGCGGCGAGTAGAGAGGGATGGGAAGAGCATCGACTTGAGCCCGAAGGAGTTCAGCCTGCTGGAGTTTTTGATGCGGAACCAGGGGCGCGTTGTGACGAGGATGCAGATCCTGGACCACTTGTGGGGGTATGACTTCGCGACGGACTCTAACCTTGTGGATGTCTATGTAGCGTATCTGCGGCGCAAATTAGACAAGGGAGCAGAACGACGCTTGATACGCACGGTGCGGGGCGTTGGTTACGCCCTAGGGGACTGACCGTTGTTCGAGGGTGCGCGACTACGACTGACGCTTTGGTTCGGTGGCGTCTTTGCGGTGATATTGATCGTGATCGGGGCTGCTGTCATGGTTGCGGCTCGTACGGCGCTGTACGATCAGGTGGACGATCAGTTGCGGGCGCGGTCGGGGCCTCTGGTGCGATCGCTGGGTGGTCCCTTCGACCCCGGCAAGCGGGATATTCTACGGTTCGCGACCGCGGGCGGATACTTTTTCGCGGTGACAGGGCCGGAAGGCAACGTCTTGCAGGGGAGCGCCAGCGCTGAAGAGATCGACTTCCCGACGCGGGAGGAGCTTGAGGACGCGACGAGTGACGGCGAGAACGCGTACTTGAACACGAAGACTGAAGATGGTGACGACCTGCGACTTTACGTTGAGCCGGTCGCTGGATTCGGCGGTAGTACCTACTATTTCCAGGTGGGACGGAGCATCGAGCCGGAGCAGGCAGCGCTGCGCCGGCTATTCTTCATCATGGGCGCAGGCGGTTTGGCCGGACTCCTGCTCGCGGGAGTCTCCGGGTACTGGTTGGCGGGGCGCGCCCTGCGCCCGATTCGGCAGTCGGTGGCTGCGCAGCGCACGTTCGTGGCGGATGCGTCCCACGAGTTGCGGACGCCGCTCACGCTCATCCGGGCAAACGCGGAACTGATGAAGATGGAGTCTGGTCCCGGCGCGGACACGGAGGGCCTTGACGACATCATCAAGGAAACGGACAGGCTGTCTTACCTGGTCGGCCAGATGCTGACGCTGGCGCGGTCTGACTCGGTTGGTGTTGAGATAAAGAAGGAGCGAGTGGACCTGGGCGCGATCGTCCGCGACATCGGGAGGCAGATGCGGCTGCTGGGCAATGAGAAGGGCGTCTCGGTAATGGTTGAGTCCGCGTCCGCGAACGTCGATGGAGATGAACAGCGGCTGGGTGAGTTGG
>JBDSHD010000016.1:0-4470 GCA_039918655.1 Dehalococcoidia bacterium
GCAGTGGTTTATCGAGGAGGCGGGGCTGGTTTTGCCGGGGTCGCTGAGAGTTGGCGAACCGGTCGCGGTTTATGAGGCAACAGCGATGAAGACAGGCGAAACAAAGAAAACAGACCGCCTGATCAGCGATGATCTGATCAAGGCCATCGAAGAGACACGCGACAAGATTCTCAGAGAGTCCGGGCCTGTCGATGTGGTGGCATTGGTGCGTGAGTCGAGGGACTCGCACTAATACGCGTGACCCGGTACTGCCTGGACGCCAGTTTTCTGCTCGCATGGCCTCTGGCTGGCCCTGGGCGGAAGGCCGCGCGTGACATACTCTTGTCCGCATCCGGCAGTGACGAGCTGATCAGCCCGGTCTTGCTCTGGTCCGAAGTCACATCGAGTCTGCGCGTGGGCGCCTACCGCGGGGTGATCACACGTCAGGCAGCAATGGAGGCGCTGGAGCATGTACTTTCCCTTCCGATCAGGCCAGTCCACCGGGATGACATCTATTCGCTGGCGATGGATTTCGGTGAACGCCTCGGTTGGGCAAAGGCGTACGACGCGCTCTACCTGGCGACCGCCGAGATTGAAGGGGCTCACCTGCTGACCCTTGACCGCGGGTTGCACGAGGCGGCCGTCTGCCTCGGAATCCCAGCGACGTTGATTGCTCAATAACGAGTCAACAGGGACTGTCGGCACAGTATGGCGCAGAGTTTGCAAGCGATGTGGTACACTAACTCTGGTAACAGTCCGTGTCGTTGCGTGACCCCGCGTCTTTCCCCCGTCACAGTGCTCCGATGGTTGACCTAGCCCAAACTTGAAGAAAGGAGACCATCGAATGAGCGACAAGACTCTCACTTGCGTTGAATGCAATTCTGAATTCGCATTTAGCGCCGAGGATCAGGCTTTCCACGCGCAGAAGGGATACACAGACCCCAAGCGTTGCCCGAGTTGCCGAAGCGCCCGCCGCAGTGGCGGTGGAGGCGGCGGTTACGGCGGCGGTGGCGGAGGCGGCGGCTATGGTGGCGGCAGCAGCCGCCAGCGCCAGATGCACGCCGCGGTTTGCGCCCAGTGCGGTAAGGACACGGAAGTGCCCTTCCTGCCGAGCGGCGACCGACCCGTGTACTGCAGCGACTGCTTCAGCAAGCGACCTCAAACAAGTTCGCAGCGCTGGTAAGCACTATCGCGACTTGATTGAAGGGGCCCGTACGGGCCCCTTCTTTTTGTCTTCGGGGGGAGGTGTCTCATCACATTTGCACATTCCTCATCGCCCTCGATCTTGACAGGTTGTCGGTAGGCCGACATACTTCGCCCCGAATCCAGACTGTGCTGGGAGGGTACAACGGGCGCTCCGGCCTCCTAAGCACCCAGAGAAACAGGGGGTAATAGCGATGCGTCGATTCGTCCTGGCAAGCCTGGCCACCGTAGTGGCGTCGTTAGCGCTGCTCATGCCGATGGGGGATAAGGAAGGCGCGAGTGCAAGTCACGTTGATCCAATTCTCTTCGTGCACGGGTACACCAGTAACGCCGCGACCTGGAACACGGTAATATCACGCTTCGTTGCTGATGGATGGGAGAGCAACCGGCTCTATGCGTACACGTTCAGCAGCACGCAGTCGAACGCGACAATCGCGCAGGCGGTCGCTCAGCGTGTGAGCGAGATCAGGGCGGCGACAGGCGCAGCCAAAGTGGACATCATCTCGCACTCTATGGGTGGACTCTCGAGCCGGTATTACCTGAAGAACTTGGGGGGCACTGCATACGTGGACGAGTGGGTATCCATCGCCGGCCCGAACCACGGCACCAGCTGGGCCTACGGTTGCTTCTTCACCTCCCCATGCAACCAGATGATCCCGGGGTCGAGCTTCCTCAATCAGTTGAACTCCGGAGATGAGACGCCGGGATCCGTGCGCTACGGGACCTGGTGGTCGCCCTGCGACGAGCTGATCAACCCGGACACCAGCACGATCCTGAGCGGTGCCACGAACACGCAGTCTTCATGCTTGAGCCACTCAGGTATCAAAGACAGCGCGACCACATATGCGCAGGTAAGGGACTTCGTCAGATAACGGGATCGAAGAGCGGCGCCGGGTGTCGTGGATGTCCGGTCGCCGCCCTCGAGCCTCAGCCGGCCGGCGCCGGGAAGCGACTCTTGAAGCCGAACGCGTGCCCGGTCGGCCCGTGCTGCCGGAGGTAATCCAGACGGCCCTCTGCCTCTTCGACGGATGGGATGTGTCCCGCCGGAACCCACCACAGGACAAGGTAGGCGCCTTCGATGTGCTGGAAGAACTCTTGCCGCCTCCGGAAGATGGCTGTGTGATCCGAGTAGTAGGTGTACTGGAACAAGGAATCGAGATCCTCCCAGACACTGAAGTTGATAAGGATCATTGGGTCACCGCGGACCCGAATCGATGTGGAGTTGCCGTCGTCTGCCTGGTGACGCCAGACGAAGCCCTCTGATTCGTCAGCCAGGCGGTTTAGCGGGTCGAGCGCGGCCATGAAGTCGGCCAAGAGCGGATCGTCCAGTGGTGCCCTGAGCCCGCGCGATGTTGTACTGAGCGAGGTGGTGTTTCACGCTCCGCGAGCCATTCGTGGCCGAGGAATTTCGTTACTAGCGCCGCCGGGGACCGGAGCCGCCACGCCGTCCTTCTTCGAGGACGATATCCATGAGGCGACCGTTGAGTTCCGTTCCGCGGAGGCCCTCAATCGCGGCTCTTGCCTCTTGTCCGTCGGCCATTTCGACGTGGCCAAATCCTTTTGCCCGGCCCCTTCGATCGGCGGCCACCTTGACCGACTTTACAGCCCCGAACTCCGAGAACTTCGCCTGGAGATCGGCGTCTGTCGTTTCATGTGCCAGATTACCTATGTATAGACGTGTCAGGATGGACCCCTTCTAGTAACGCTCGCTACGCTCTCGCGGAGGGCGCGCCTCATCGACATTGATACTGCGTCCGTCTAGCTCCCGGCCGTTCAGTTCCTGGACGGCCTTCGTGGCTTCTGCGTCACTGCCCATCTCAACGAAGCCGAACCCCTTTGATTTCCCGGTGGATCTGTCTCTTGCCACCTCAGCGCTCTGAACAGACCCTGCCTGCTCGAAGAACGCGCGCAGCGAATCATCTGACGTGTCCCAGGACAGACTGCCTATAAACAAACGAGTCGCCATATTCCTTCTCCTGACTTCCGGCACCAAAGGCCAGCGAAACTCTCCCGTCTCTATGTCGCCCTGGACTGCGTGGGAGATGTAACGCGGCGCAGGTTGGCTGGGGTCATTGTACCGTTCGGCGCATAGCCGACGCGACCGTTAGTGGTGTCACGCCCGCGCTTTCGCCAGCGTGGAGCTTTACGGTGCCACGGCTACTGGTGCGAGCTGGCCATCCGGGCTCATACGGTACGGGAGGGAGCCCTCTGGTACATCGTCAGCGTCTCCTTCGTCCACAATGAGGATAGCGTTCTCCGGGAGGTCCCAGCTGTTCTTCGCCGCGCGTTTCAGGGCGGCGCGACTTTCGAAGCCGAGCCCCTCGTAGGTGGGCTGGAGGACGTTGGAAATGACGTCGCGTGGGGAGTCGATGCCGGTCGAGAGGACGGCGTCGATGAAGGCTTCGGCGTTTGGTAGTTTGACGATCGGCATTCGGTACTTCTCGTAGACGTCCCACATTGCCTGAATCGCCTTGTCTGGCCAGAAGCGCAGGTAGGCGCGGGTGATCCTTCGGAACACACCCTCGTGGAACCCTTCGTCTGTGGCGAGCGTCTGGCAGACGCCTGAGATAGCGGGATACATGGGCTTACCGTTGGCGCTCTGCGGACTGCCGTACTCCTCCCAGATGCGCCTCTGCATCTTCTGGTAGTTGCGCTTGGTCTGCCTCTCCTGGGCGATGGCATACGCCGCTCCCCGCTCCGGCGTCGCCTCATGGCCGGTTTGGCGGGCGAATGTCCACACGTCCTGACCGCACTGGTACATGTACTCGTCCATTTCCTCGTGCGTGTAATGTCCCGCGTCCGTCAGGCAATACCACAGGGCCTTACCGTGGCGGTTCTCGTCAAACACCCACTGGGTATAGATCTGGCGAGTGTGGGAACTGTCACCAGAGGCGTTGATCGCCATGACCGCGTAGTCCTCAATGAACGATTCGACGCCGAAATCGCCCAGGAGGATCTCCCTGGATTCATCGCTGAGCTTGCCGGCGTAATCCCCCATTTCAGTGCGCTGCGGGAGGTGCTTGGCCACCCACCGGGGCCCCTTGGCGAAGTACTGCTCGTAGATCTCGGCGACTGCCTTTTGAATAGCGTTATAGCGACCCTGCGCGGTCCATGGCGTCGACATGGTATAGGTCATAGGATCCCTTTCGGTGCGGAGGAACGCACACGGTTTATCTGAAGTGACAAAATGGCGAAGCTGCCCTTGACGGGCGCTCGACGGGTTCTACCGATGGTTGATCTCCATTTGGTGAGTACCGCTCGTCATTGTACGCGACCATGACCGATTGT
>JBDSHD010000017.1:0-2989 GCA_039918655.1 Dehalococcoidia bacterium
AGGCGGCGCGGCGATAGGGTTTCAGGTGAACGCCGGTGGCGGAACCATCGTGGTCTTACCGGCCCTCAACAACGCAGATAGAGATAGACAGCAGATAGCCGGGGCGATGGTCGAGTGCCTGGCGCGATGGAATAGCTCGCGAACGAGCACTGACACTGAATCAAGGATGGGAGCGAACTGATGGATTCACGGCTACTTGAAGGCAAACGCGTACTAATTATGGGGGTTGCCGACAAGCACAGCATCGCCTGGGGCATCGCCGAGCAGATGCATGCGCACGGTGCTCAACTCGCCTTCTCCTACCAGGACGAGCCCCGCGGCCGGCTTCAGCGCAACCTGCGTGACCTGGTGAGCACGCTGGACGGAGCCGCCGATCCGCTCATGGTTCCCTGCGACGTAACAGACGACTCCGCGATCGACAGGGCGTTCGCTGCAGTGAATGACCGGTGGGGGGCACTCGACGGGCTGGTCCACGCGATCGCCTACGCCCACCGTGACGATCTCAACAAGCCGTTCACGGAAATCTCCCGCACCGGCTACAAGTTGGCGATGGAGATCAGCGCTTTCTCGTTGACCGCGGTCTCACGGGCGGCAAGACCGCTGATGGTGGCTGCAGGCGGCGGGAGCATCATGACACTGACCTATAACGCCGTAGAGAAGGCCGTCCCCGGCTACAGCACGATGGCGCCCGCGAAAGCCGCGCTCGAAACTGGCATGCGATACCTGTCGGTTGACCTCGGCCCGCAGAAGATCCGCGTCAACGCGATCTCAGCGGGACCGATCAGGACGCTGTCCGGCAGCGCCGTCAGGGGCATAACCCTGCTGCGAAAATTCACCGAAGAGATGGCGCCCCTGCGGGAGAACGTCACCATCGAGGACGTGGGCGACACCGCCGTGTTCCTGGCAAGCGACCTCTCGCGGATGATCACCGGCATGGTGCTATTCGTGGACAGTGGGACGCACGTCCTGGCGGGCCAGGTGGCTGCAATTCCGGAAGAGATGCGTGGCCCGGGCGCGATGTTCGACTAGGTTATCTCGTCGCGCTCGCCGTCATCATCTTCAGACGGCGGCGGATCACCCAGGATCTCCTCGCGGAGAATATCCGATCCTCGCCGCCGCCGGCTCTCACCGAGATCGCGGAGCATATCAATCACATCGCCGATGCCTTCCAGCTCGTCTGCCAGCTCAGGGAAGGCCTTCAGCTGGTCGTCCAGCGTCGACTTGCCGGACATCACGTCCTCCAGGGGGCTGGAGTGGGCGCGCTCCGGTTCCTTCTCGGCCACGGCGGGAAGTTCCCAGTCAACTTCCGGCTCGTGCGGGCTGGGCATAGTGGTAATGGACTGCAGCGCCGTCTTTAGCCAGCGCTGGGTACCCTGAGATAGGCCAGCCAGTCGTTGGATTAGCGCTTCGTCGATCTCGTTCACTGACAGTTCCTTAACCACGGCACCTGAAATATTACGTCAATGGTGCTCTCGCAACCTAGAACAACAAAAAGCCCACGATTGTTGCACGCCAACCTTCACCCTTCACTCTCACCCCTGTCATCCTGCGGAGCACATCCCCCCGCGCGCACCACCAGGTCCATCCCGCACCTGCCCGCCTCCGGAGGGGGATCCGGGGCGGGGAAGACCCTGCGATCGCACCCCTTCACTCTTCACTCTTCACTCTTCCGAGCTACTTCCCGATCCGTAGCAGCGACATGAACGCCTCCTGGGGAATCTCGACGTTGCCGACTCGCTTCATGCGCTTCTTGCCCTTTTTTTGTTTTTCGAGGAGTTTGCGCTTGCGGGTTACGTCGCCGCCGTAGCATTTGGCGAGGACGTTCTTGCGGAGGGCTTTTACGGACTCGCGGGCGATGATGCGGCCTCCGATGGCGGCCTGGATTGGGATCTCGAAGAGCTGGCGGGGGATGAGAGAACGCAGGCGCTCGACTAGGGCGCGGCCCTGGCGCTGGGCGAGGTCTACGTGCATGAGCATGGAGAGGGCGTCGACGGCGATGCCGTTGACGAGGATGTCGACCTTGACCAGCTTTTCGGGGCGGTAATCGGCAAACTGGTAGTCGAGGGAGGCGTAGCCTTGGGTGCGGGACTTCAGCTCGTCGTAGAAGTCGACGATCATTTCGGAGAGGGGCATCTGGTATTCAAGAAGGACTCGGCGGTCGCCTGCTTTGCGCTCGGTGTGTTCGAGGTACTCCATGTGGTCGAAGGCGCCGCGGCGGCCGGTCACCAGCTCCATGATGGCGCCGATGTAGCGCTCCGGGGCGACGATCGAGAGCTTCATCCAGGGCTCGCGGACCTCGGTGATGCGGCTGGGGTCGGGCATGTCGGCGGGGGAGTCAACGATGTTCTCGGCGCCGTCGCTGGTGATGACGCGGTACTCGACGGAGGGGGCGGTGGCGAGGATGTCGAGGTCGTACTCGCGTTCGAGGCGCTCCTGGACGATGTCCATGTGGAGGAGGCCGAGGAAGCCGCAACGGTAGCCGGGGCCGAGGGCCATGGAGTGCTCGGGCTGGTAGTTGAGGGCGGCGTCGTTGAGCTGGAGCTTTTCGAGGGCGTCGCGGAGCTCCTCGTAGTCCTCAGCGTTGGTGGGGTAGATGCCGGCGAAGACCATCGACTTGGCGGGCTGGTAGCCGCCGAGGGCCTCGGGCGCGGGGCGCGATTCCGACGTGATCGTGTCGCCGACGTGGCAGTCGCGGACGGTCTTGAGGCCGGTGGCGACGTAGCCGACCTCGCCGGCTTCGAGGGTGTCGGTGGGCGAGAAACTGGGACGGAAGGCGCCGGTTTCGAGTGGTTCGACGGTGCGGCGGTTGAACATCAGGCGCAACTTGTCACCGCTCGCGACACGGCCGTCGATGACGCGGACATAGGCGATGACGCCTTTGTAGGAATCGTACTTGGAGTCGAAGATGAGGGCGCGGAGGGGAGCGTCGGGGTTGCCGGAGGGCGGGGGGACGCGCTGGACGACGGCTTCGAGGACCTGGGCAACGTTG
>JBDSHD010000018.1:0-4527 GCA_039918655.1 Dehalococcoidia bacterium
GGTAGAGGAGGAGGGTCTTAGAGGTGGGGGCAGCGCCGAAGCGGAGCACCACATCCGGGGCCAGGGATTCGGCGGCCGCTTCGTCCCGCAAGAAGGCGTCGTAGGTGTCGATGACGAGGGGGTCATACTGGGGTCCGCAACGCACCTGAGAGAGGGCGTCGGCGAGCACCGGGTAGCCGAGTTCGCGGGCCAGCAACATCACTGCCTCCGGCATGGCCGGGTCGTCCTGGGGTCCGCAGACGATGAGGCCGCGGCGTCCGCCAAGCTCCGCCGCCAGGTCCGCCAGGTCCTCCGGATCGGGCCGGCGGGCGGCCTGCCGCACCGTGACGTAGGGCGCTTGGCCGTCCGCATCGCGGCCCATGGGCGTGGTCCCGGGAGCGGGAACGAGCGGCTCCCGGAAAGGGAAATTGACGTGGACGGGGCCAGGAGTGCCGGAGCAGGCGAGGGCGGCCGCCCGGCAAGCCAGGGAGCGGACGTAGCGCATCGCATCTTCGCCGGACTCGGGGAGAGTGGCGTCCACGGACCACTTGACGTGTGTCCCGTACATGCGAACCTGGTCTATGGTCTGGTTAGCACCCACATCCCGCAGCTCCGGCGGCCTGTCCGCTGTGAGGACGATGAGCGGCACCCGTCCGTAACGAGCCTCGACGACTGCCGGGGCGAAGTTGACCGCCGCCGTTCCAGAGGTGGATACAACGGCTACCGGCTCTCGCAGGGCCTTCGCCATCCCCAGGGCGAAGAAGGCGGCAGACCGCTCGTCCAGGTGGGTCCACACCTTGATGTCCGGATGCCGGCGCAGCAGGAGCGCCAGCGGCGCCGAGCGTGAGCCGGGACAGAGGCAGGCGTTGCGGACGCCGGAGCGGGACATCTCGTCCACGAAGGCGCCGACGAAATCCCGAAGGGTCTCGCCCGCGTTCAGGTCGCGCTGCCGTTCAGGGCCCACAGCATCGGCCTCAGTTTCAGACACGATTCGGCGTACTCTTGTTCCGGGCCGGACCCGGCCACGATGCCGCAGCCAGCATATAGAAAGGCCTCCTGTCCCCGGATGAGGGCCGAGCGGATAGCCACAGCGAACTCGCCTTCGCCCTGGCCGTCCACCCACCCGACGGGTCCGGCGTACCAGCCCCTGCCGAAGGGCTCCCACTTCCGGATGAGCGGGAGGGCCGCCTCACGCGGAAAGCCCCCGGCTGCCGGGGTCGGATGCAGGCGCTCCGCGAGTTCCAGGACTCCTCGCCTGGCGCTCAGGATCCCCTCGATGGGGGTGTTCAGGTGCTGGACGTTGGGCATGCGCAGGAGGCCCGGTGCTTCCGGAACGTCCAACTGCGAGCAGAGAGGTTGCAGATCTTCCCGGAGGGCCCGCGCGACCACAGCGTGCTCGTGGCGCTCCTTCGGATCGCCCAGTAGCGCCTCGCCCAGGCGACGGTCTTCTTCTTCGGTCGCGCCCCGCCGAGCGGAACCGGCCAGGCAATCCGCCCGCACCCTACTGGGTGCGTCGCGGCCATCAGAAGGGGGCCGGTGCACGCGGACAAGCCGTTCCGGGGTCGCTCCCAGGAAGCAGGCGCCGCCCTGTGCGAAGGCGAAGACTGTGCAGTGGGGGTAACCTTCCGCCAGGCGCCGCAAAGCCTCGGTGAGATCGACGGGCCGCGGCAGGCGCAGCTGCACCCGGCGGGCCAGCACCAGCTTGTCGACGATGCCCCGGCGAACGTGGTCCACGGCCTCCGCGACGGCCTCTTTCCAGGGGCCGTCATCGGCTCCCTCGTTGAGAGAGCCGCCTGCGCTTCCCTCACGATGCGCCGGGCGCCCGTCTTCCCTGTACACGTCGCGAGCGTCGTTAGCCAGGCCGCGAAGACGAGACATGGCATCGCCATCCGGGCTGGCCAGCGAGTTGACGGTCACCCAGCATGATTCACCCTGACGGGTGACCAGCAGGCGCGGCACAGTCAGGAGCGCATCGGGGAACCCCTCCCACTCGGGGCCGCTTTCCGCGGCGGGATCGAAGGCGAAGCCGCCCACGAGCACCGGCGCCTGGACGGGGCATCCCTCCGCCTGGTCCACGATCGCCGTGGACAGCAGGCAGCGCCTCGCGGCTTCTATCTCGGCGAAACGCCGTGGACCCCTGGCGGACAGCCTCGCAGCCGTGCCGATGGCGATCATGGAGAAGCCAGAGGCGGGCTGGATCCAGAGCGCCCTCTCTTCGCCTGCGGTGCGCTGGAATACGGCCAGCGGGTCTATGGTGTCAACGGCGGTGGTGAAGCTAACGAGAGTCTCGCCGGCGCAAATCGCCGTTGGCGCCTCCCGCTGGGAACGCTGCCGCTCCCCCGTTTCGATGAATCTCACGGGATTGCCGGTCATTCCTTATCGCTCGAAGGCCAGATTTCTTCCGCCGCCCCGACGCTGCGCATGAGAAGCGGCCGCAAGGCGCCGTAGGCATCTTCCAGGCGCTCGGGCCGGCCGGACAGGGCCCACGCTGTGATCACCTCGTTGAGGGCACCGAACCAGGCCCGGGCCGCCACCTCCGTGTCTATGGGCTGGATGATTCCCTGCCGCACCGCGTCGTCCAGATGGAACTGAATGACATCGGCGAACTCGCCGTGGATCTCGGCCATGCGACGGTGAAACTCACGGCCGGCGCCGAGGGCCTCCACCATGAACAAGCGGGCCAGGGCGCGGTGCTTGCCAAACGTGCGAATGACGGTCAGTAGGGCGGCGTCCGCCCTCGCCAACGGATCCTGATGGGCAGCAAGGGCCGACCCGATCTTGTCCAACAGGCGAGTTGTAGTCCTGTTCAGGAGAGCGAGGAAGATCGCCTCCTTGCTGGGGAAGTGAAAGTAGACCCCACCCTTGGAGGTGCCGGAAACGCCGGCAATGCTGTCGACACTGGCGTCGCGGTAACCCTTACGGGAGAAGACCTGGAGGGCCGCATCAAGGATGAGCCGCTGGCGGTTCTGTGCTCGTGTTTGGGGGTGAGACATCTGCTTGAAACCGACCGACGCGTCGGTCGGATATCATCTTACGATCGGCGGACGACCGCGGGCAAACCCGATATGCGCCTGTGCTTCCTTCACGATACAATCGGCACGTTATGCCAGCCCGGAACGCTGACCAGGTGCGGACGATGTTCGGGCGCATCGTCCCCCGCTATGACGTCCTGAACCGCTTGATGAGCCTGGGGATGGACCGGCGCTGGCGCCATCTGGCGGCGTCCGCTGCCCGCCCCCGCGGCGCCTGCGCCCTTGATGTCGGTGTTGGGACCGGGGACCTGGCCCTGGAACTCCGCCGCCAGGGGGCGGACAGCGTCATCGGCGCGGACTTCTCGCCCGAGATGTTGGCGGCCGCCTCCCGCAAGGGCGCCAGCAGCAACGCCCGTATCTCCTGGGTCCTCGGCGACGCTCTGCGGCTCCCCTTCCCGGACGGGAGCTTCGACTGCGTGACGAACGCCTTCGTCCTCCGCAACCTGGCGGACCTGCGCGCAGGCCTGGGGGAGATGGCCCGCGTCCTGCGACCGGGCGGGCGCTTGGTCTGCCTGGACATGACGCAGCCGCCAAAGGGACCGTTCGGCGCCCTCTATCGCCTCTACTTCAATCGCCTGGTACCCCGACTGGCCGGGGCGATCAGCGGCGACCCCGCCGCCTATCGCTATCTACCGAACTCCCTCGAGGGCTTCCCGGACGCCGTTGCCATGGCCGAACTCCTGCGCGGTGTTGGCCTGTCCGGAGTCCAGGTGCGGCGTCTGGGAGGCGGCGCCGTGGCCCTGCACGCGGCCCTGAAGCCCGGCGTAACGGGTCCGCCTTCCGCCGCCAGCCCGTAGACCGACGCCCTAGACGAACAGGGGTGACATCGCCGCACGGGACGCGAGCAGCACCATTTCAGAGTCTGGCGGGGGCGCTTTGTAGCGCTCGGCGGCTTCGAGGACCTTTGCGAGGAGGTTGAGGTCGGAGGCAGTGTTGAGGAATGCTTGATCGTGGCCGAGGACCCAGTGGACGGCGAGGTCGATGTCCGGCTGGTGTGTGAGGGCTTCGTACCAGGTGGTGGTTTGGCGTTGCCTGTCGCCCCACATGCCGACGGCGAGGCTCTTGATGGTCTGCATGGCGACGCCCCGCTCGCGGCAGATGCCGGCGAGGGCTTCGTAATCGGCAGCGTAGGCGGGGTTTTGCATCATCGTGTGGTTGAGGGGGAGGAGGACGGAGTCGAAGGGGAAGCGCTCGAGGCTGCGGCGGTGCATCCCGGCGACGGTGACGCCGTGGCCGGTGACGCCGATGAAGCGGACGAGGCCCTGGTCTCGCGCTTCGATCGCGGCTTCGAGGGCGCCGCCGGGGCCCATCGCTTGCTCCCACTCGGCTTCGCCGACGAGGTTGTGGAGCTGCCAGAGATCGACGGAATCGACGCGGAGGCGTTCGAGGGAGCGGCGCAGTTCGGCCTTCGCGCCGTCGTAGGTGCGGTCGCCGGTCTTGGTGGCGAGGAAGAAGCGATCGCGGTGACGCTCCATCCAGGGGCCGACGTGGTCCTCGGCCTGGCCGTAGCTGGCGG
>JBDSHD010000019.1:0-6683 GCA_039918655.1 Dehalococcoidia bacterium
GGCGATGTACACCGTCGGCTTCCTGGCGAAGCTCTACTACGAGGCCTTCGAGGCGATCGATTCAGAGGTCCTGGAGGCCGTGAAGGGCACGGGCGGCAACCGCCTTCAGCTCATCGTCTACGCCGTCATCCCGGAGTCCACTAACGCCATGGTCAGCCAGCTACTGTTCATGTTCGAGTACAACATCCGGGCGTCCGCGATCATGGGCTTCGTCGGCGCCGGCGGCATCGGATACTACATGCTGGGCTACGTGCAACTCCTGCAGTACGACAGTCTCATGACCGCGCTCCTTCTCACCTTCGTCGTGGTCATGACGGTCGACTACCTCAGCGGCTGGCTACGGGCCTGGCTCGTGCCGTCAATGCAAGGCCAGTCACAGCGCGTGCCACTCATCGCTGCGATTACGACGCTGCGACGTTAGCCCTTTCCTTAGACAACAACCAACCGGCTCGGTAACATATCGCCAGTCCCCCACCGAAGGAGTGCCAAGATGGCGAAGACGCGCCCGTTCACGCCCGATGACCTGTACCTCATAAGGCAGGTTAGCGACCCGCAGGTGTCACCCGCCGGAGACACCGCCGCCTACGTTGTCTCCTGGTTCGAACGCGACTCGGACGAGACCCAATCTGCGGTCTGGATAGTGGCTCTGCGCGGCAAAGCCAGCGCGCCGCGCCGGTTCACACAGGGCACGAAGGACCACAGCCCCCGCTGGTCCCCCGACGGCCGCTACCTGGCGTTCGTGTCTGACCGTGGTGAGAAGAATCAGGTCTTCGTCGCTCCCCTCGAAGGCGGCGAGGCCCGTCAGGTCACCAGCACCCTGTGGGGCGTCTCCGGAGCGCCGGCCTGGTCGCCCGACGGCGCGTCTTTCTCCTACGCCGCGCGCACCGGCGACTTCACCGAACGCAAGGACCGCAAAGGCGCGGAGAAGAACGCGCCCCGTGTCATCACAGACCTTCGTTACAAACTCGACGGAATCGGCTTCTTCGACGAACGCCGGATGCACATCTTCGTCTGCGATGTCGACACCGGCGCTGAGCGACAGCTCACAACCGGAGACTACTACGACGGTGAGCCCGCCTGGTCGCCAGACGGCAAGTCGATAGCGTTCGTATCGGATCGGGAGCGCTCTCGTCACCAGCGCCAGTTCCGCAGTGACGCCTGGATCGTGCCTGCGAAAGGTGGACGGCCTCGGCGTCTCACTCGCGCCAGGGGCGCTGCGTCCGGCCCCACGTTCTCTCCCGACGGTAAGTGGCTCGCCTTTGTCGGCCACGAGCAGGGGGACGAAGGCGGCGCGAAAAATGTGCACCTTATGGTAGTGCCGGCTAACGATGCGGCCGCGCCGCGCTCGCTCAGCACATCACTCGACCGGCCGGCCGCAGGCTGGCCGGCGCTGGCGGGGCGCGCAGTTAACTGGACCGCTGACTCCAAATCAGTGATGTTCCTCGTATCAGATCGTGGCACGCAAGTGATCTGTCAGGCTAACCTTAGCGCTAGATCAAAGGCGCACAAGATCCTCGACGGTGAGCGCCAGATCGAGGCGTTCGTCTTGACCCCGGACGGTGAACATATCGTCTTCACGGCGGTCTGGCCGAGTTCGCCGTGGGAGATGTACCGCGCCTCGATCAAGAACGGCCGCAGGGAGACAAACCTCAGCCACGCCAACGACGACCTCGCCGGTAGCGTTGCTCTCGCAAACGTCCGGCGCCTCTCGTACAAGGCTCAAGATGGCCTCGATATCGAAGCGTTCCTCCTTTATCCATCGGATTACCAGCGGGGAGAGCGGCGTCCACTCGCAGTCAACGTCCACGGCGGCCCCCACAGCTTCCACCCCGGCGCCCGGTCCCTTGTCGAATATCAGGCGCTGACGGCGAAGGGCTACGTCGTAATGCTCCCCAATCCCCGCGGCAGCACCGGATACGGCGAGGCGTTCAGCGAGGCCTGTGTCCGCGACTGGGGAGGCGCCGACTTCGGCGACATCATGAAGGGCGTCGACATCCTCGTCCGGCGCGGCGTCGCCGACCCAGACCGCCTCTTCATCGGCGGTTACTCTTACGGAGGCTTCATGGCCAGTTGGGCTGTCGGTCACACGGACCGGTTTCGGGCAGCGCTTGTCGGAGCCCCGGTCTCAAATCAGGTCAGCGCGTTCGGCACGGGGGATATCCCTTTGTTCGACATGCACGAGATCGGCGGGCTGCCCCAGCGCAAGGCTGAAGAGTACGCCCTGAGGTCGCCTATCACCTACCTCGAAAACTGCACCACTCCCGTCCTCCTCGTCCATCACGAGGGCGACCTTCGCTGCCCGATAGCCCAGTCCGAGGAAATCTTCCACGCCCTCAAAGTGCTCGGGCGAGAAGTAGAGTTCGTTCGCTACCCCGGCGGATTCCACACGTACAACACCCACGCGCCCAGCCAAATCGTGGACCGAATCAGCCGCACCATCCGCTGGTACGACGAGCACGGTGGACGGTCGAGGTCCGCGTCCCGAAAAAGGGTGCCGATCAGGAAGAAGGTCGCGTTGGTGCGGTGAGGATTTACTCGTAACGCGCCCGAAGGCCCTCAGGATCGCGTATCACGATCTTCCGCCCCTCGTTGCGGATCAACTCCAACCGCCGGAACTCGGACAGATTCCGGTTCACACTCTCCCGCGTTACCCCGATCATGTTGGCCAGCTCTTCCTGAGTGATCCGAACGTTGAGTAGCACCCCATCGTCACGGGCCACGCCGCTCTGATCGGCAATCTCAAGCAGGCGTCGCGCCAGCCGGCCAGCTGCGTCAAGGAAAGCCAGATCGGACGCCATCTGGTCGCTCCCCCTCAGCCGGTGAGTGACTCTGGCGAGCACAGCAAGCGCGGCGTCAGGACGCTTACGCACGAGTTCCGTAAAGTGGT
The DNA here is from genome assembly GCA_039918655.1 of Dehalococcoidia bacterium. Taxonomy (GTDB): domain Bacteria; phylum Chloroflexota; class Dehalococcoidia; order SM23-28-2; family RBG-16-64-32; genus DATKKM01. Next base: position 2,888 of record JBDSHD010000019.1, read on the forward strand.
CGCGCTCCAGCACGATCAGATTAGAGTCCGTCAAGGCTGAGGCACTCGCGGAACGGGGCTTCCCGTCCAGCAGGGACATGTCGCCAAAGAAATCATTTGCATTCATGACGGCGAGCGTGAGGTCCGTGCCCTGGGCGCCGGTGACGTGGATCCGGACGGAGCCGCTTTCAACGATGAACAAGGCCTCCCCTGGATCGTCCTTCAGGAAAATAACGTCGCCGCGGGCATAGCTCCGCCGCCGCACGCGCTGCGCCAGCCATTGACGATCGGCATCAGACAGTGCCGCCAGGAACGGGACACGCTCAAGAAGCTGCATGGGACGACTCCGCCTGAATCGTCTTACGAAAGCGCCACACTGCGCAAGCGTGTACGATTTACCTCGACTGCCAGATCAAGGAGACGACAATTGCAGCTCGCCCGACGCATCGAGACCCTGACCCCGTATCTATTCGCGGAGATCAGCAAGAAGATCGCGCAGAAGAGGGCAGAGGGAGTCGACATAATATCATTCGGTATCGGCGACCCCGACCTGCCGACACCGGACCATATCCTCCAGTCTCTCCGCGACGCTAGCGGTGATCCTGCAAACCACCGTTATCCCGAGAGTGAAGGACTCCCGGCCCTCAGGGAGGCGATGGGACGCTGGTACGGGCGCCGGTTCGGAGTCAACCTCGACCCGGCGACGGAAGTCCTGCCACTCATCGGCTCCAAGGAGGGGATCGCACACATCGCCACCTGCTTCATCGATCCCGGTGACGTCGCCCTCGTGCCGGATCCCGGCTACCCGGTGTACGCCGTCGGGACGCTACTCATGGGCGGCGAGCCATACTACCTTCCACTCATGGAGGAGAACGAGTTCCTGCCGGACCTCGACACCGTGCCGGACGCAATCGCCAAACGAGCGAAGGTCCTTTGGCTTAACTACCCAAACAACCCCACCGGCGCGGTGGCGGACCTCGAGTTCTTCGAACGGGCGGTCAAGTTCGCCCGCAAGAATGACATCGCGATACTCCACGACGGACCCTACAGCGAGGTCGCCTACGATGGTTACAGCCCCGTCAGCTTCCTCCAGGCCGAAGGCGCGAAGGAGGTCGGGGTCGAGTTCCATTCACTCTCCAAGTCCTACAACATGACCGGCTGGCGCATCGGCATGGCTGCAGGCAACGCCCGGATCATCGACGCCCTCATGCGTGTCAAGTCCAACCTCGACTCAGGGATTCCCCAGGCCATCCAGCAAATGGCTATCACTGCTATCGAGGGCCCGCAGGACGTCATCCCGGAGCACAATGCAATCTACCAGCGACGTCGAGACCGTCTCACTCAGGCGCTCCCCAAACTTGGCCTGCGCCTGGTGCCGCCCAGGGCCAGCCTCTACCTCTGGGCTCGTGTTCCCGAAAAGATGACAAGCGTCCAGTTCGCTACTCGTCTCCTCGACGAGGCGGGCGTCGTTGTCACACCGGGCAACGGCTACGGCCCTACCGGAGAGGGCTACGTCCGCCTCTCCCTGACCGTCCCGGACGACCAGATCGAAGAGGCCGTACGCAGAATGGAAGCCCTGGCCCAGAGTTGGGCTTGAAGATCAACCGAACCTATGACTGAAGCGGCGTTCTGGGGTCTCGTAACCGGCTCCTCGCTCGTAATCGGCGCAATCGTCACTTTCATTGCGCGCCCGCGCGATCACATCGTCGGGCTTGTTATGGCGTTTGGCGCCGGCGCCCTCATCAGCGCCGTGGCCTACGAGATGCTCGGCGAAGCCGTGGCCGAGGGTGACACCGAGGGAGTCGTCATCGGACTTCTCGCCGGCTCGCTCGTCTTCTTCCTCGCCGACACCTATATCGATAGCCTCGCGGAGCCTCCCAGCGCAAGCACATCAAGGGTGATGAGGAGGAGGGCCAGTCTCTGGCCATTGCGCTTGGAACCATCCTCGATGAAGTGCCCGAAGCTCTTGTGCTAGGCACCTCATCGACGGCGGCAGCGCCAGCATCGCTCTCGTCGGCGCCACCTTCATGTCCAACCTGCCCGAGGCCATCGCTGCCACGTCTGGGCTAGAGAAACGGGGTTGGTCACGAGGTCCGATTCTGCTGATGTGGGCGGGGATCATGCTCGTGACCGTTGGTGCGGCAGCATTCGGATTCGCGATCTTCGAATACTCCACTGCAACGGGAGTCCGGGTGGAGGCGTTTGCCGCCGGCGCAATCCTGACGATGCTGGCCGACGCTATGATCCCGGAGGCTTACAAACACGGTGGACGCCTCGCGGGGGTTGTCCTCGTGCTGGGATTCGTCGCCAGCCTCTCGTTGACCCTGGCGTAAGCAGAGGCCCCCGCCTTTCGGCGGGGCCTCATCGTGTCCAATTGGTGGAGACGGAGGGGAATTGAACCCGCTTCCACTATAGGTATTCTGATTAGCCCCGATCGAGAATAACAAATCCGCTGGATCCAGCGTCTGTACCCACTGGATGACTCTATCCAGGAGGTAATTAATCATGGCCCGAAGCCAACACCATTTCACCTTCGGAGCCGCCGCGCTCTTGTTGACGGCGGTCCTCGTGCTCGTCGGCGCACCCACATCGGCCAACGCCGCGACTTTCTCGGTTGACACCACCGCGGATGCGGTGGACGCAGCTCCGGGTGACGGAGTCTGCGCCACTTCCGCAGGTGCATGCAGCTTTCGCGCTGCCGTGCAGGAAGCGAATGCGCTACCAGGTCCCGACGCCGTTAGTGTACCGGCCGGAACCTACATCCTCACCAACGTGGGCGTCGATGATGATGCGGCAGCCACGGGCGATGTTGACATCAACACCGACATGTCGATCACGGGCGCTGGTGCGACCGCAACGATCATCGACGGCAATGGTACCGACCGCGTGCTGGAAGTACGCTACGCCTCCGCGCAGATCACCGGGGTGACGATCAGGAACGGCCAGTCAGCATCATCGGGCGGCGGCGTGTTGAGCGGCGCCTCCCTCGGAATGGACGGCGTGGTCGTGACCGGAAACTCGGCGGCCTTCGGCGGCGGCGGCATCGCCAACGAGGGTGTGTTGACAGTGACTGATAGCACCATCGACAACAACAGCGCAGAGGGCGGTGGAGGCGGGATCGCCCAATTCGACCCAGAGACCGAGCCGCCAGCCACCGCGTTGACGAACAGCACTGTCAGTGGCAACACGTCCGGCCAGAGTGGCGGCGGAATCTGGAGTGAGGGCCCGTTGACTTTGAGCAGCACAACCATCCGCGGCAACAGTTCGAATCTCGCTGGCGGTGCCATCTTCAGCCTCTCTACAGCGTCACTCAGGAACACTATCGTTGCGAACAGCACGGTCGACGCCAATTGCGCTGGAGTGAGGGTGACATCAATGGGCCACAACCTGGATTCCGGCGGGAGCTGTCAACTGAACGCGACCGGCGACATGTCCGACACTGACCCGCAGCTCGGCTCCCTCGCCGACAACGGCGGCTCCACGCAAACCCACGCACTCCTGACTGGCAGCCCGGCCATCGACGGCGGGGACACCCCCTCGTGCCCGTCCACTGACCAGCGCGGCGTCGCTCGCCCTCAATACTCTGCCTGTGACATCGGGGCGTTCGAGCTGGCACCAGCGCTCACACCGACACCGGCTGTAACGGACACCCCAACGCCGACACCAGTGCTTACCGACACTCCTACGCCGACACCGACGCCAACACCGACACCAACGCCAGTCCCGCCGGGCACGACGACACCGGCGCCGACGGTGACGCCTGGGCCGACGCCAACCAGCACACCTACGCCTACGCCAACTCCAACTTCTGGTGTTG
>JBDSHD010000020.1:0-4029 GCA_039918655.1 Dehalococcoidia bacterium
CGTTCGAACTGAAATTGGGGAAGAGGGGCTGGGCCGGGATCAGTTGGCCGGTCGAGTACGGGGGCGGCGGGCGTCCCATCCGCGAGCAGTTCCTGGTGGAGAAGGAAGTCGCGCTGCACGGCGGCAATGCCAGCGACGCCCTCACCCGTTGCATCATCGCCCCGATGATCATCGCCGCGGCGAACGAGGAGCAGCGGCGACGCTACCTGCCGGGAATGGCGCGCGGCGCGATCACGGCTTGCCTTGGGTACTCGGAGTCCGGGGCTGGATCGGACTTCGCGTCGCTCCAGACGCGGGCGGTGCGGGACGGCGACGATTATGTGATCAACGGGCGCAAGATCTGGACGAGCGGCGCGGAGTCCAGCGAGTACTGCTGGCTGGCGGCCCGGACCGACATGGAAGGGACGAAGCACGGCGGGATCAGCGTTTTCATGGTGCCGATGGACGCACCTGGGGTTCATGTAAGGCCAATCACCAACCTGCTGGACCAGCAATGGTTCAACGAGGTTGTGTTCGAGGACGTGCGGGTGTCGGCGGCGGATCGTATTGGCGCCGAGAACGAAGGGTGGCGGGTGCTATCGTCGGCACTGGGCCTCGAGCGTATCACCGTGTACCGGGCGTACTCGCACTGGCGTACGCTCCTGGGAATGGTGCGGTGGGCGAAATCGCACGGCGACGTGGTAGACGGCGCAACGCGGCAGAGGCTGGCGCAACTCCGGGTGGAGTACGAAGTGGCCGAGTTGCTGCTGGAGCGGGCGATCTGGATGCATGAGCAGGACGTGGACTACCGGGGCCAGGCGGCGATGGTGAAGCTGTTCAACACTGAGTTCGCGCAGCGACTATATGAGACGGGCGTCGACCTGATGGGGTTGTATGGATACCTAGCGGAAGGCTCGCATCAGGCGCCGAACGACGGGGCGATGGCGCACAACTTCCTCTCGGCGGTGCAGGACACGATTGGGGCGGGGACGTCCGAGGTGCAACGGGAGGTCATCGCGTTGCGGGGACTGAGGATGCCGCGAGGGTAGGCCCTTCGAGACGGCCTTCGGGCCTCCTCAGGGTGAGCGGAAAATCAGGTGGTTAGAGTTCGAGGGCTTCTTTAAGGTTCTCCAGGGATGTCTCCATGTTGTTCTGGACGACGCGCTGCATAAGGAGAAAGGCGCCGATCTTGCCGATGATTCCGAAGGGGGGCTTGTAATTGTACTGCCACTCGACACTCGTGCCGCCATTGGACTCGGTGAAGCTCATGCGCTCTTCGCCGGAGAGGTAGCCGGTGAAGTTGCGAGCCCAGGTCTCGCCGGGTTTGTAGTCGGTCCAGACGGATTCGAGCTTATTGCGGCGCGGGGTGACCTGGATAATGGTGCTGTCCTTGGTGCCGGCACTGCGGCCATCGCCCTCGGTTACGGCCACTTCCTTAACGTGAATCGTCCACTCGGGCATTTTCGACGGCTCTGCGGCGGCGAAGACGTGTTCGCGCGGGGCGTCGATGTCGATCCTGGCTTTTAGACGCGGCATGAGATTACCTCCGTGTTGGGGAGACGATCTCGCCTCTCCTTGTCGGACGGTAATATCGGCCATGAATCCGTGTCAAGCGGCTTGAACCGTCGAGGGTAGTGGGTATACTTAGAGACGAGCGAGCGGAAGTGGCTCAGTGGTAGAGCATCGCCTTGCCAAGGCGAGGGTCGCGGGTTCGAATCCCGTCTTCCGCTCCATTTTCTTGTCCGCGACCGGGCGTTGTTTATCCCTGCCCCAGCTAGATCAGGCGTTTACGGAGAGGAACCCGTCCCGAGCATCGGGGCGAAGGACCTCGTTGGAGTCGATGACAATAACGACAGCGTTGAGGTTATACCAGACAGTTGAACCGGACGGGATCTGGCGGCCTGCCTTCGGAGTTGGTCGCTCGCCGAGGTCCCAATCCTGACTGATCCCTTGGGCGCTCGCGTAGAGCAGGACGGCTACTTCCATCTCTTCCCCACCGCGGGAGAGCGTGACGGTGACCGGAGTGGGGTCGAAACCGGTGATGTCTTCGGAGACATCGCCCGGAGTGGCCGTCAAACTCTTGCTCTTCCAGCCAGCCCTCAGGCTCTCGAAGTCGAGGGGGCTTCCGGATAGAGCGTCGTCCGGCGTGTCGGGGGAAGGGGTTGGGCTGGCGCCCGCGCTGGCGCCCGGCGTTGGCGAGGCGCCGACGACGGAACCGTTATCATCGCCGCCGTCCAGCACGTCGCTGATGCTTGAGAAGGAGATGTAGATGCCGACGCCGAACGCGGCGAGGAGTCCAATTGCAATGAGGGTAATCCCAAAAGCGCGAGCGATCGCAACGCCGGTTCCGCCCTGGCGCGGCGGCCGGGCTGAGTAGCGGGGGATCGGGGCGACGCGGGGTGTACGGACCGGTTCGTCGGGAGGGGACTCATCCATGGGTTCGTCATCGAGCGCCGGGGCGGCGGCTGGGGACTCGGTCTGATCCGCGAGTTCAACTTCCTCCAACGGCTCTTCGGCCGTATCCGGCGTGGGAGAGTCTGCCGGATCCTGTTCAGGGTCCTCGGCATCTTCGGCGAGCGCGACTTCGTCCTCGGACATCGCCGGCTCTACCGCCGGTTCTGCCGTCTCCCCTGATCGGCTCAGGTCAGCAGCGCGCTGGCGGTCAGCATAGGCCTGGGGGAGAAGGCCGAGGTTCTCGAAGACGAGGGAGCGGAGTTGGAACGAATCGGTTTTTCGAGGATCGAATCGGATGGCGTCGTTGAGGAGGTCGAGGGCTTCGCGGTAGCGACGGCGGTCAATTAAACGCCGGGCGGCGGCAATTCTGGCATCCGCGGGAGATTCCCGCAAGTTTTACCCCTGGGAGAATGGCGATTCGTTTTTTTCAAGTTAGACAGTTTATGCAGGGTACGCAATGGGGTGTTTGTGGAGACCGGGGGCTGCAACGGGATGGCCAGCCGATGAGACCTAATCATTGACGTAAGCCGACGAACGGCACTATTACGGAACCTGCATTCTGGTGTCATTTGACAAGGAGCGCCGGGGGGGGGTTTACTAAGTATCCCTTTCGATCGCGAGCAGAGGAGGAAGATGACTCGCCAGCCACCCATAACCTGGATACGGGGTGACGGTTCGACGAGCGCGTTTGCGTCGTTCAAGACGGCGGGCTTCGTGGTGCTGCCCACGTCGCCGGGCGAGGCGATGCGGCAGGTGGCAGAGCTGCGGCCGGACGCTGTAGTGCTGGAGGAGTCGCCGCTATCCGCGCAGGGATTCACGTTGTGCGAGCGCGTGTCCGGGATGACGAGCGCGCCTGTGCTGGTGCTATCGGAGACGGCGGATGAAGACGCGATGGTGAGGGCGTTCGCGGCGGGAGCGACTGACTATGTGGTGATGCCGCAGAGCACCGATGTCCTGGCGGCGCGCTTACGGGCGGCACTGCGGCTTTCGGGAATTGACACCGCGGCGAGCGATCCGGAGCGGCTGCGAGTAGGCGAGATCGAGCTGTTTCCGCAGGAAGCGAGGGCGGAGTACCGAGGCGAGGAGCTGGATTTGACGCCGACGGAGTTCGCGCTACTCCTGGCGCTGGGCCGGGCAGAGGGCCAGCCGGTGCCACACGGCACGTTGATCGCGAGCGTGTGGGGATCGGAGTACGTGGAGTGCAGGAACTATTTAAGGCTGTACATCCGGTACCTGCGAGAGAAGATCGAGGATGACCCGCAGGAGCCAAACGTGGTGATGAACGAATGGGGCGTGGGTTATTTTCTGAGTGGCCGGAGGCGGGCGGCGGCGTGAAAAAATGGTGAATTCTAACGAAGTTCATATACACGGCGGCGAAAATTGTGGATAATTTGCGAGTAGTGTTCTTAATGAACCCGTGGGATCCGCCCACTCGCCCACGGGTAAGGGGGGGACAAGAGTGAACACGGTCCTGGTCATCGGGGAAAGACCAGATCACGCAAAAGCGCTTTGCGAGATGCTGGGGCTTATGGGGGTCGACGCACTCCCTTCGGTCCGAGAGTGGAAGCTCGCCGTCCGCAGTCTGACGAGTTACCG
>JBDSHD010000021.1:0-4532 GCA_039918655.1 Dehalococcoidia bacterium
CCGCACGCTTGACTCGGTCGGAAGACTTGACCGGAACCGGCCCGCAAGGGTCAGGAAAATAGGCAAGATTCCGGCTTTTTGTTTGGCCGAGAAAGGACACGCAGAGGACACCATGCCAACCATCAACCAGCTCGTACGGAAGGGACGCAAGCCCCTCTCCAAGAAGACGAAGTCGCCTGCACTGCGTTTTCACTACAACGCGCTGAAGAACCGGATGGTCCGCGGTGAAGGCAGCCCGCAGAAGCGCGGCGTCTGCACTAACGTCCGAACCGTGACTCCCCGTAAGCCGAACTCAGCCCTCCGGAAGGTGGCGAGGGTCAGGCTCACCAACACCATGGAGGTTACCGCGTACATCCCGGGCGAAGGACATTCCCTCCAGGAGCACTCCGTCGTTCTCATCCGAGGCGGCCGCGTGAAGGACCTCTCCGGTGTGCGTTATCACATTGTCCGCGGAGCGCTAGACGCCGGCGGCGTTGTCGGCCGAAAGCAGCAGCGCAGCAAGTACGGCACCCGCAAGGACGGCAAGTAGTACAGATATGCCTCGTCGTGGGAAAGTCGCTCGTCACAAGCCACTGCCGGACTCCAAGTACGGCAGTCTGCTGGTGCAGGTGATGATTAACAAGGTGATGCGAGACGGCAAGAAGAGTCTTGCCGAACGCATCGTTTACGAAGCCATGGACATCATTGGCGAACGCACGAAAGAAGAGCCCCGTGGGGTCTTTGAGCAGGCGATGCGGAATACGATGCCGATCCTGGAAGTGCGTCCCCGCCGCGTCGGTGGCGCCACCTACCAGATTCCGCTGGAGGTTCGTCCGGCGCGCCAGACTTCGCTGGCGATGCGCTGGATCCTGACCGCCGCTCGCGGTCGCGCCGGTCGCCCGATGTCCGAAAAACTTGCCACCGAACTGATCGATGCTTATCGCGAGCAGGGATCAGCGATAAAGAAGCGCGAAGACACTCACCGCATGGCCGAGGCGAACAAGGCGTTCGTCCACTACAGGTGGTAGGCGGCCGGCCATGACAGACGCGCAAATCTAGTCTTCCACAAGGGAGCAGGTAGAGGTTCATGAGTACTGCTGTGCCCGTTGAACGGGTGCGAAACATAGGGATTATCGCCCACATTGATGCCGGTAAGACAACGGTCACTGAGCGCATCCTCTTTTACACGGGGATCACGTACAAGATCGGGGACGTCGACGCCGGTACTGCGGTGATGGACTGGATGGCCCAGGAGCGCGAGCGTGGCATCACGATCACCGCCGCCGCCACTACGACCACGTGGAGAGATCACCAGGTCAACATCGTGGATACCCCCGGCCACGTCGACTTCACAGTCGAGGTGGAGCGGAGCCTCCGCGTCCTTGACGGTGGCATCGTCGTATTCGACGCCGTCGCCGGTGTGCAGAGCCAGTCCGAAACCGTCTGGCGGCAGGCTGACCGCTACCATATCCCTCGCGTCTGCTTCATCAATAAAATGGACCGAGTCGGCGCCGACTTCTGGAAGACGATGCAGTCTATCCGGGAGCGCCTCAACGCCCGCCCGATCGCCGTCCAGATCCCGATGGGTGCCGAGGACCAGTTCGTCGGCTGCATCGACCTCGTTGAGATGCGGGCCTTCACCTTCCCGGACGGCGAGGTCGAACACGCGATCGGCGAGATCCCGGCTTCCTACCTGGAAGAAGCGAAGAAGCGCCGCGAGGAACTCATCGAGGGCATCGCCGAAGTCGACGACCAAATGCTGATTAGTTTCGTCGAACAGCACGAAGTGACTGCCCTCGAACTGAAGAAAGCCCTCCGCCGCGCAACCATCGCCGGCCTGGTGAACCCGGTGCTCACCGGCACCGCCCTCAAGAACAAGGGTGTGCAGCCCCTCCTCGACGCCGTGCTCGATTACCTCCCCTCGCCGGTTGAAGTGCCTGCGGTTGTAGGCCACTCCCCCAAGGGCGATGAGATCACTCGCGAACCCAATAACGACGAACCGTTTTCCGCACTCGCTTTCAAGGTGGTGGCAGACCCCTACGTTGGCCGCCTCGTCTACTTCCGGGTCTACTCGGGAGTTGCCAAGCAGGGCGCCATGGTGCTCAACAGCACCCGCGACAACCGTGAGCGCCTCGGCCGCATCCTCAAGATGCATGCCAACCGCCGTGAGGAACTAACCGAGATCGAAGCTGGTCAGATCGCCGCCACCGTCGCCCTCAAGAACACCTTCACGGGCGATACGCTCTGCGACGAGAGTAAGCCGATCGTTCTCGAAGCTATTAAGTTTCCAGAACCGGTTATATCGGTCTCCATCGAGCCCAAGACCAAGGAAGACCAGGAGCGCATGGGCGAGGTGCTGTCGCGGCTGGTCGAAGAAGACCCCACGTTCCACGCCCGGAACGACAAGGAGACCGGCCAAACGATCATCTCCGGCATGGGCGAGTTGCACCTGGAGATCATCGTCGACCGCATGCTCCGGGAGTACAGCGTTCAGGCTACGGTCGGCCGTCCCGAGGTCGCGTACAAGGAGACGATCACAGCAAGCTCCGATTCCGAAGGAAAGTTCGTCCGCCAGAGTGGTGGCCGCGGTCAATTCGGTGTCGTGAAGCTGCACGTGGAGCCCAATACGCCCGCCGGTTCTGGCTTCAAATTTGAGAACAAGCTGACTGGCGGCTCCATCCCGAAGGAGTATGTACCCGCTGTTGAGCACGGCATCAAAGAGGCCTTGGAGACGGGTGTTCTCGCCGGATATCCGGTGATCGACGTCAAGGTGCAGCTTGTGGATGGGTCCTATCACCCTGTAGACTCATCCGAGTTGGCGTTCAAAATGGCTGGCTCCCTGGGAATCCAGGCAGCAATGAAGAAGGCTGGGCCGATTCTTAAGGAGCCGATCATGAAAGTGGAGATCGCCGCGCCAGACGAGTTCTTTGGCGACGTCCTTGGTGATGTCAGTTCTCGCCGCGGACAGGTGATCGATGTTGACCACCGCGGGCATCTCCGCGTCATCACGGCGCATGTGCCGCTGGCCGAGACTTTCGGCTATGCGACCACCTTGCGTTCGATAAGCCAGGGACGAGCGAGTTACACGATGGAATTTGACCACTACGAAGAGGTGCCACACTCGATTGCGGAGCAGGTCTCCGGTCGGCTGCAGGGCGCCACCCGGAGATAACAAAGAATGGCAAGGCAGAAGATCAGGATCCGGCTCAAGGCTTTCGATCACCGCATCCTCGACCAGTCGGCGGTGCACATTGTCGAGGCCGCTGAGCGCACGGGAGCGGCTGTCGCCGGCCCTATCCCGCTGCCCACCGAGATCAAGAAGTTCTGCGTCATCCGCTCCCCTCACATCGATAAAGACTCCCAGGAGCAGTTCGAGATACGCACTCACAAGCGGATCATCGACATCCTTGAACCGACCGGTAAGACCGTGGACGCCCTGATGCGTCTCCAGTTGCCGTCCGGCGTCGACATCGAGATCAAGCTGTGAGCATCGAAGGTATCCTTGGCCGCAAGATCGGCATGTCACAGATCTTCGAAGAGAGCGGTGAAGCGGTACCGGTAACGGTTATCGCGACGCCTCCTTGTGTTGTCGTCCAGGTTAAGACCAAGGCCACCGACGGGTACGAATCCGTCCAGGTCGGGTTTGGCCAGCGAAAGCGCGTCACGAAGCCGCAGAAGGGCCACATGAAGGGCCTCGGCGACTTCCAGTACCTGCGCGAGATGAAGGTCGAGGACATTTCCGCCTTCGAGGTCGGCCAAAAGATTGGCTGCGAGATATTCGAGCCGGGCGCGGTTGTCGACGTCACAGGCATCACTGTCGGTCGCGGTTTCACCGGCGTCATGAAACGTCACGGCTTCCATGGCGGCCCCAAGACGCACGGTCAGTCTGACCGGGACCGGGCCCCCGGATCGATTGGCGCTGGCACGAGTCCAGGCCGTGTGATCAAGGGCAAAAGGATGGCCGGACACATGGGCGCCCGAAGCGCCACCGCCAAGAACCTAAAGGTTGTGCGATCGGATCCCGACAAGGGAGTCTTGATCGTCCGCGGCGCCGTACCGGGTCACGAAGGTATCCTCCTGACCGTCCGCAAGGCGCGGAGCGGAGGCTCGAAGAAATGAAGCTCTCCGTGGTCAGCGCCGAGGGCAAAGAGTTGCGCACGCTCGAGGTTGACGAGACCGTGTTCGGGATCACCCCGAATCAGGCCGTTCTCCACCAGGCGTTTGTAAGGCAGCAGGCCAACCAGCGCTCTGGCACCGCCATGACCAAGACCCGTGGCGAAGTTCAGGGAAGCACCCGCAAGATTCGTCCGCAGAAAGGCAGCGGCCGCGCCCGGGCGGGGGGCAGCCGCTCACCCACCCGCGTCGGTGGCGGTACCGTCTTTGGTCCGCGACCGCGTGACTACAGCCAGGACATGCCCAAGAAGATGCGGCGATTGGCGATCCGGTCCGCTCTCTCCGGGAAGCTGGCCGATGGCCAACTGATCGTTATCGACGACCTTTCAATGGACAAACCGAAGACCAACGAGATGGTACGGATCCTTGGCAACGTGGGC
>JBDSHD010000022.1:0-9937 GCA_039918655.1 Dehalococcoidia bacterium
GTCCGCAGTGTCGGATTGCATGAACGACGGCCGCCATCTGATGGTGGAAGCGGGTACCGGGACAGGTAAGTCCCTCGCCTACCTGATCCCCGCCGCGACTCAGGCCGTTGCCAATGGCACCCGTGTAGTCGTCTCTACCTCGACGATCAACCTGCAAGAGCAGCTCGCGAAGAAAGACGTGCCCGCGGTGCAGGAGTTGATGGGAACCGGGGCGCCCGCCGCTTGCCAGCTCAAGGGCCGACGCAACTATCTATGCCTTCGCCGCTTCCACGCCCTGACACTGAGCCCTCCGGCCAGTGACGAGGAGGCGAAACTTGCCGCACGCATCCTAGTTTGGCTGGGTGAGACGGAGACGGGTGACAGAGGCGAGATACGCCTATCGCCGGATGAAGAACGCCTCTGGTACAGGCTCAGCGCTGATGGCGCTGAATGTTCAAGTGACAACAGCCCATATATCGTCGACGGATCGTGTTTCCTGCAGAAGGCGCGCCGGAAAGCGGAGGCGTCACACATCGTCGTTGTGAACCACTCCCTGCTCCTGTCGGACGCTGCAATCGGTGGCCGCGTGATCCCCCCGTTCCATCACCTGATCGTGGACGAGGCGCATCACCTCGAAGATGAAGCCAGCCGCCAGTTCGGTTTCAGTTGCCGGCAGCGGGATCTGCAGACGCTTTCAGATCGGTGCGTGGGCCTGGCGCGCAACGTCACTACTGCCGTCGAGGGGGCGTCGGCGCTTCCCCTTCTGGGCCGCCAGGTTGCAACCGCTGCCGCTGCCCTGCGGGAAGAGGTCAAACCTGTTCGATCCCACCTCCAGGCCTTCTACGGCCTTCTGGTCAGGTTCGTCGCCGATCACGCTCCCCCTGGAGAAGAAGGGAGGCTGCACCTCAAGCGATCAGCGCGGGCCCAGGCTCAGTGGTCTGACATTGAGGTCGCCTGGGATAACGCGGCCGCAGCCCTCCGCTCTCTCGCAACTCATCTTGGAAGGCTCGTCGATGGATTGAATGATATGGCGACGGGCGGGCCGCCCAACATCGACCTTCTCGCGTCGGATGCCCTGGGCTGTCGCGACGATGCGACCAACTTTACGGCAGGAATTCAAGTCGCAATCGAGGCCGACGATCCCCTGCGGATCACCTGGTTGGAAACGGACCGGGCAGATGGCGGCGTGACTGTGTCCTGGGTGCCGCTGGACGTCTCGGGGAGGCTCCAGGAAAGCGTGTACCTGGAGGGTCGCAGCATCGTCTTCACCGGTGCGACGCTGCAATCGGCGGGCAACTTCGGCTATATCCAGAACCGCCTTGGCCTCGTAGACTGCGAGACCCTCGCGCTGGGTTCTCCGTTTGACTATTCTCGGCAGGCCCTCGTGGTCCTCGGCAGCGATATGCCGGAGCCCAACGCGCCTTCTCACCTGGACGCTGTCAGTCAGGTTGTACACGATCTGGCCCGCGCTGCGCGCGGCCGGACGCTGGTGCTCTTCACATCAAACTCCGCGCTGAGGGCGGTGCACCGTCTCGTTGCGGAAGATCTGCGACGAGAGGGAATCACCGTGCTCGGCCAGGGGATCGATGGGTCTGCCCGGCAGTTGGTCAAGGCGCTGCAGGCGGATCCGGCGACGGTTATTCTCGGTACCGCCAGCTTCTGGGAGGGCGTCGATATCCCCGGTGAACACCTATCGGTTCTCGTCATCACGCGACTGCCGTTCCCTGTGCCGACGGACCCGGTCCATGCGGCGCGATCCGAGCAGTACGAAGACGCGTTCTCTCAGTACATGCTGCCGCAGGCAGTAATCCGCTTCAAGCAGGGTTTCGGGCGGCTCATCCGCTCTCGAACGGACCGCGGCGTCGTTGCCGTTCTCGATCCCCGCATCACCACCAAACGATACGGGGAGGTGTTCCTCCAATCACTGCCCGGCTGCCCCATCCGGCGGATGCCGGCGCGCCAAATGGGCTCGGCGGTAGAAGCCTTCCTCGCGGAGACGGCAATTCCGCGGTGAACGAGCCGAGTGAATCCACGCGTCTCACGATGCGCAAGGCGACTGACGCCGATCGTGCTGCGCTGCAAACCGACGACTCTGGGGCGATCGCTGATCGATCAGAAGTTGAGGCGTTGGCCTTTGATCGACGTGACGGTGGTGATCTCGTCGGGCTCGCTTACTGCGTACGGGACGAACAGCGGGAACTGGTTCGCATCGAGTCGGTTGTCATTCAGTCCGACCTGCGTGGTTGGGGGTTCGGGTCGGAGGCGGTCGAGCTGGTCGAGGGGCAGTATCCGAATAGCAGTTTCGTGGCCCGTGTTGACCCGAAGACCGGGCTGAATCTCTACTTCTGGCTCCGGCTTGGTTATCGCCCGGGCGGTCCGCCGAGCCCTGTTTCCTCCCCCTCCGGCGACGGTATGATCACGATGATCCGAAGACACGACCAAAAGTAAGGGGCCGGCCGCATGGAAGATGTCCTCAAGTACATCGACGATCACGCTGACGATGCAGTTCAGAAACTGATCGAACTCTGCCGGTTTGAGACGGTGAGCGCCCAGGCCCGTGCCATCGATGAGACAGCGGAATGGGTTGTTGCGGAACTCCGCTCGCTTGGATTTGAAACGCGCATCATCCCGAAGCCGGAGGGCGCTCCGGCGCAGCCTGTCGTCTACGCTGAAGCGGCCGGGAAGTCACCGCGCACGCTCCTTTTCTACGATCACTACGATGTCCAGCCGGAGGAACCCCTGGACCTGTGGAAGACACCCCCGTTCGATCCCGTGATCAAGGACGGGAAGCTCTACGCCCGTGGCGCCTTCGACAACAAAGGCAACATCGCGGCCCGCTTCCAGGCGATACGTGCCTGGCGCGAGACTCGGGGCGAGTTGCCATGCGGGGTGAAATTCTGCATCGAGGGCGACGAAGAGATTGGATCGCCGCATATGGAGGCGTTCATCGAGCGGCACAAGGACCTCCTGGCTGCCGACGCCTGCATCTGGGAGGGCGGCGGCGTGACATGGGAAGGCCTTCCGATGATCACGCTGGGCGTGAAGGGTCTTCTCTACGTTGAGCTTGAGTGCGAGAGCATCTCTCACGACGCCCACTCCTCGTACGGTACGGTGCTCCCCAACGCCGCGTGGCGTTTGGCCTGGGCGCTCTCGACGATCAAGGGGCCGGATGAGCGGATCATGATCGACGGCTTCTACGACGACGTGCGCCCACCAACGGTAGACGAACGAGCCGCCGTCGAGAAGTTGCCACACGAGCACGCCGAGACCCTCAAGGCGTACGGCGTTGAACAATCAACCACCGGCTTGACCGGCCTCGACTACAACATCCGGCATCTGTTCGAGCCTACGGCCACCATCGACGGCCTTTCATCCGGCTATCAAGGAGAAGGACCGAAGACCGTGCTGCCGGCGCGGGCGATGGCCAAGGTGGACTTCCGCCTGGTCAACGATCAGGACCCGGCCGATATTGAACGCAAACTGCGCGCCCACCTCGACCGGCACGGCTTCTCGGACGTCCGCGTCGTCCACCTCGGTGGTGAACACCCGGCCCGGACACCTGTGAGCGATCCGCTGGTGCGCACGATGCTCGACGCCCTGAGACCCATCTATGGCGACGAGCCGGTCATCGTGCCGACGATGGCTGGTACGGGGCCTCTCTATCCGTTCGTCACGACACTGGGACTCCCGACGGCGGACTGTGGCATCGGCTACCCGGACGCCGCCATCCACGCCCCGAACGAGAACATCCGCCTGGAGGACTTCCATAAAGGCACGAAGGCTGTGGCGTCGCTTCTGGCAAGGTTTGGCGAGGAGTAGACCGGAAGTGGCGGTGGCTTGCTGCCATCGCTCATAATCTGGATCGGATGGACCTCGACCTCGCCCGCGAACTAGCCCAGGAGAATGACACGAAGATCGTCCTCTTCGTCATGGACGGTCTGGGCGGTCTGCCCCATCCGGAGACCGGCCGTACAGAGCTCGAAGCGGCCTGGACTCCCCACCTCGATCGCATTGCCAGGGAGAGTAACTGCGGATTCACCGTACCTGTCGGCATTGGCATCACACCCGGCAGCGGGCCCGGGCACCTCGCCTTGTTCGGCTACGATCCACTGGTTTACACCATCGGACGAGGTGTGCTCGAGGCCACTGGCGTCGACTTCGACCTCGAGCCCTCCGACATCGCCGCCCGCGGGAACTTCTGCACTGTGGACACCGAGGGCCGGATCACAGACCGCCGCGCCGGCCGCATCAGCACCGAACGCTGCGCCGAACTCGTCGAGGGACTCCGGCAGATCACCGTGGACGGCGCCACGGTCTTTGTGGAGCCGGTTCGGGAGCACCGTTTTGTCCTCGTGCTGCGCGGCGACGGGCTCTCGGACGCCGTTACGGACACAGACCCTCAGCTTCTTGGTGCCAAAGCAATCCCAGCCCGCGCCGCCCAGCCGGACGCCGAAGCCACGACCGACCTGGTCAACCGTTGGGTCTCCGAGGCCACTTCGTACCTGGCCGACAAGGCCCCCGCGAACATGGCCTTGCTCCGCGGGTTTGCCAGGAGGCCGGACTGGCCAGCAATGCCGGAGGTGTTCAAGTTGAAGGCGGCATCCGTGGCTCACTATCCGATGTATCGCGGACTGGCCAAGCTAGTCGGGATGGAGGCTCTCCCCGTTGGCCCCTCACTAGAGGACAGCATTGTGACCTTGCGTGAGAACTGGGCGAACTTCGACTTCTTCTTTGTCCACTACAAATACACTGACACCGCCGGCGAAGACGGCGACTACGACCGCAAAGTGGACAAGATTGAGGAGGTTGATCAATCGATCAAGTCCCTGCTCGCCCTTGACCCGGACGTCCTCGTGGTCGCTGGAGATCACTCCACCCCCGCAACCATGGCGGCGCACTCCTGGCACCCTGTGCCCTTCATGCTGCGGTCCCGCTTTGGTCGCGCCGATGACTGCGACGCTTTCAACGACCGAGCACTCTTGACTGGCGCTCTTGGAACGTTCCCGGCCAAGGAATCGCTCCCGCTAGCTTTAGCGCACGCGGGTCGGCTCAAGAAGTTCGGAGCGTGATGAACAGGATTCCCATCATTGCCGGCAACTGGAAATGCAATATGCGTCTTGGATCTGCCTTCGAACTAGCCGCCGAGATTGCAGCTCAGGTCAATGAAGTCGAGAGCGTGCAAACGGTCCTCTGTCCACCGTTCGTCTACCTCGCGACCGTCGAAACCGCCATCACCATGACGAGCGTCCGCCTCGGGGCGCAGGACGTGCACTGGGAGGACGATGCAGCGGCAACGGGTGAGGTTGGCCCGAAGCAACTCGAAGAACTCGTGGATTACGTGATCGTGGGCCACTCGGAGCGTCGTCACGTCTTCGGCGAATCGGATGAGGCCGTCAATCGCAAAGTGAAGGCAGTGCTGGAAGCCGGCCTGAGCCCGATCATGTGCATCGGTGAGACTCTGGCCGAGCGCGAAGCTGGCGACACCAATCTAGTCCTCGCGTCCCAGACCCGCACCGGACTCTCTGGCGTCGACATCCCGGATGGCTTCATCGTCGCCTACGAGCCTGTGTGGGCTATCGGTACGGGACGCGCGGCGACCGTGGATGATGCTGAACAAGCGATCAACGGCGTGCGCCGTGAGATCGCGGCGATGTTCAGTCCAGCAAAGGCAGACACAGTTCGGATCCTCTATGGGGGTAGCGTGACACCGGACAACATTGCGGCCTTCATGCAGCGGGAGGAGATCGATGGCGGGCTTGTCGGCGGGGCCAGCCTCAAGGCCGATGTCTTCTCGCAGATAGTCTGGGCCACGGCGCGCGTGCGCGGGTAGGCCGCCCATCGTCGCGGATCGGAGAACGATGCCTCGCAAGCTGATCGCGATCGTCGGCCCCACTGCGTCGGGAAAGACCGGGCTCGCGATGGACATCTCAGCGAGGACACCGGGAAGAACTTTCGAGGCTGTCAACGCCGATTCACGACAGGTCTACCGGTTCATGGATATCGGCACCGCCAAGCCAACTGCCGAGGAACAGGCGAGGCTCCCCCATCACCTGATCGACATTGCTGACCCCGACCAACCTTTCAGCGTCGGTGCATGGCTGGATCTCGCGCGGGAAACCCTGGAGTCCATCTGGCATCGCGGGCAGATTCCGCTTGTGGTCGGAGGGACAGGCCAGTACGTCTGGGCGCTCCTGGAAGGCTGGCGCGTGCCTCGCGTACCCCCGCAGTTGGAATTGCGGAAGGAGCTTGAGAACAAGCCTCCCGAACAGTTACTTGCGGATCTTAAGCGGATCGACCCCGAGGCTCACTCGACGATCGAGCCCCGTAATGTGAGAAGGGTCATCCGGGCGCTCGAGGTCTACTACGCCACCGGCAAACCCTTCTCCCACTGGCGCTTGAAAGACCCTCCGTTGTTTGACTGGACGGCTATTGGTATCCGTCTCGAGCGCCAGGGTCTCTATCAACGGATTGACGAGCGCGTTGACGCGATGATGGCGAACGGCTTCCTGGAAGAAGTGAGGCTGCTGAGGGAAAGAGGATGTGCCCGCGACTTGCCGTCGATGAGCAGCATTGGCTACGGCGAGGTGACTGCACATCTCGTCGGCGAGATCACCCTGGAGGAAGCGAAAGCCCGCACCAAGCTGGGCAGTCACCGCCTTGCTCGCCACCAGAATGCCTGGTTCAAATCCGCCGATGACCGAATTCATTGGATCGAGCCGGGTGACAGTCGGCAGGCAGTATCCCTGGTAGAGGAATTCCTTGTCTCCTGAGGGGCTGGTAGAATCGTAGAACCGACGCTATGTCCCCGGAGATCGAGACGTACAGCCAGTACATTCGCGATAAGATTGCAGAGATTCACGCCGCCCTCGGTGGCCGGACCGAGGAGGATCTGAACCGGGCGCCTGATTTACCCGAAGCAAACAGCCCTTTCGTTATCGCGACGCACACGTTCGGCAACATCCGGGCCTGGGTTCTTGGGATCGTTTGTGGGCAGGACCTCTCGCGAGACCGCCCTGCTGAGTTCGCCTCCCTCGGTAGCTACGAAGAACTGGGAGTCGCGTCCTGCAAACTCTCCGGTGAGGTAGAGGCTGCTCTCCAAGGGCTGGACCCACAAACTCTCGACGACCGATTCGTACCCTCCAGAAAGCTGTGGGGAGAAGGCGAACCGCGAGAGATTACGAAGTGAGCGAGCCTGGTGCACGCCATCGAGCATGCGGGCATCCATCTCGGACACATTCACATGACCGTGGAGTTATTGCGACGAGCGGTTTAAGCACACCAGCCACTGAACAACCCGTCATCAGGCTCGATCATCTAACGAAGCGGTATGGAATGAGTCGCGGGATCGAGGATGTGACTCTCGATGTCAGACGTGGAGAGGTGCTAGGGTTCCTCGGGCCGAACGGAGCGGGCAAGACTACTGCGATCCGCGTGATTATGGGGTTCCTTCGCCCGACCGCAGGCACGGCTGAGGTACTGGGTCTCGACGTAGGGCACCGGAGCGTTGAAGTGCGTCGCAGAACGGGCTATCTACCGGGCGATCCTGCCCTCTACGCCGGCCGGACTGGGTGGGACTTGCTTCGCCTTGCGCTCAAGGCAAGAGGATTGAGCGAGGCTCCACTGACGGAGCGAATCGTCGCCGCCCTGGGTGCGCCGATGGATCGCGACGTGAAGAAATGCTCACGTGGTATGAGGCAAAAGATCGCTCTCGTCCTCGCGCTCGCTCACGATCCGGAGGTACTTGTACTTGACGAGCCTACTGGAGGTCTAGACCCGCTCGGCCAGCGAGCGATCCTGGAGATCATAGACGAACGGGCATCGGTGGGGCGCACCGTCCTGCTTTCCTCCCACATCCTGTCGGAGGTCGAGCAGGTTTGTGACAGGGTTGCCATACTGCGTGAGGGGAGGCTGATCGCTCTCAGTACCGTAGCTTCGCTGCGCTCCCAGAAATACCGAGAGGTCACCATTACATTCGTTGGCGATCCGCCAGATCTCAGGGGCATCGGCGAGGTTGAGATAGTCTGGCAACACGAGAATCGTCTGACCTTTCGCGTGCGAGGCGAAGCGAGCCAGCTCCTTGGGGCTCTCGCAGCCGCCGAAGTCACCGACGTCACGATCGCCGAACCCTCGCTCGAGGAAGTCTTTCTGGACTACTATCGCGGTGGGCGCGACCCGTGATCGGCCTGGTGCTCGATCTGGCGACGCGGTCTCGGGTTGCACTGTGCTGGTGGTTGCTTGGGATACTCTCCATGGCTTGTTATGTGGTGGCGGTGTATGACTCGATTGGGAGCCTTCAGGACCTACGGAATCTCTTCGAACAGTACCCGGAGTCGATTCGTGAAATGTTCGGCGAGGTGGACGTCGGCACGATGGATGGTTGGATCCACCTGGAACTCCTATCGTGGATACCTCTTGTTCTTGGCATGTACGGCGGCATCTTCGCGGCTGGCACGATCAGTCGTGAATCGGAGCAGCGAACCGTCGATTTTATCCTTGGCCTTCCCATAAGCCGAACGCAGTTCATCGGGTCGCGGCTGATTGTTGGACTGGCCAACATCGGCACGATATGCGCGGCGATATTCCTACTGCTCGTCGTTGGCGTGCTCCTGACAGGGCATACACCATCGGCTGACCGCTATGCATTGGCTTTGTTGAACGCATTTCTGCTTGGGGCGGCGCTCTTCTCTGGGTATGTCTTGATTGCGTCATTTACGGATGAGCAGTCCCGCGTGACCGGCATTGCGATTGGAGTAACCTTGGTCCTGTACATAGCCACCGCCGCTCTCGGCGCAGCCGAGGCACCAGACTGGCTGAAGTGGCTAAGCCCGTTTGAGCACTATCACTCTGCGAGCATCATGTCCGGTCGCGGCGTACCGATCTTGCCTCAAGTGGCCCTACTTGTGGGCACAATCATGGCGAGCGCCGCTGCGTTATATTCGTACAATCGACGCGACATCGCGGTTTAAGGACGGGCTGATGAAGTTCACTAAGATGCACGGAGCCGGCAACGACTTCTTGATCGTCGAATCAGCAGGCGAGGAGCGGGACTGGGCGGCGATTTCGATCGCTATGTGCCACCGCAATCTCGGCGTCGGCGCAGATGGACTGATGCTCATCCTCCCTTCAGAGACCGCTGACCTGAAGATGCGTTTGTTCAACTCTGACGGGTCAGAGGCCGAAGTCAGTGGCAACGGCGTCCGGTGTCTCGTCAAGTACGCCGTGGAACGTGGGATAGTGCCCGCCACGGATGGACGCGTCTCAATCGAAGCCGCTCATGACACGCTCGTGGCGCAGGTCACGCTGGAGGGGGGCAGCGTCGTCCGGTCGCGGCTTTCTATGAGCCATCCGCACTTCGAGCCTGCTGAGGTACCTGTACTTACAGATATGAAGGCACCGGTTCTCGATATGGAAGTGCCCGTTGACCACGAATCAATTTCCGTCAGTTGTGTTTCGATGGGGAACCCCCACGCTGTCCACTTTGTGTGTAGCGACGTCGCCGAATATCCGCTCGAACGTGTGGGGCCGAAGATAGAGACCCACCCCCTGTTTCCGGCGCGCGTCAATTACGGCGTTGCCAGGGTGACTTCTCGCGACCGGATGGACGTACGTGTCTGGGAGCGCGGCGTCGGCGAAACGCTCGCTTGCGGTAGTGGTTGCTGCGCCGCCATGGTCATGGCGCACCTTAAAGGGCTTGTGGGCGACATAGTCGACATAACCCAACCAGGGGGCCTGCTGACGGTGGCTTGGGACGGCCTTGGGGACGTGTTTTTGACTGGCCCGGCGGAATTCATATATGAAGGAGAGTGGCCCGAATGAACCAAATTGAGCGTGACTCGTTGATCCAGGACTACGCCGCTGGCCCGAGTAAACTTCGGGAAGCCTTTAATCGCGCTCCGGAGCGAATACGATGAGCTGACCTGCCCCCCGAAAACTGTACCACTTAAAATTGCAGTCCTCC
>JBDSHD010000023.1:0-4553 GCA_039918655.1 Dehalococcoidia bacterium
AGATTGGTGACTGAGGCGGCTCTGGCGCGCGAAGAGTCACGCGGTGCGCACTACCGGCGCGACTTCCCGGAGCCGGAGGACGAGTGGCGGCGTCACCACGTGTTTCGGCGCGCATAGGCGAATCCGAGACTGCTATCTCGGCGCCCCTGGGCCGGTGTACCCACCCAAAGATGGGACCAGGGCCTCATTTGTATCGCGCACACACGTGCCAATATCTCCCTATCAACTGTGTGGCCTGGTGTGGCTATCGGGCCTAGACGAAATGGAGGGTCTAATCATGATCAAGCAGATAACGCTGCTTTTAGGAGCGCTGGCGGTTCTTCTCGTCGCCGTGGGAGTTTACTCCTGGAGTGACGCGTCCTCACACCCATCCGCGGCCGGTCCGGACGGTGATGACGCCCGGGCCGTGCTCAAGAACGCTGCGGGCGAGAACGCTGCGGGCGAGCAGATTGGCGTCGTGAAGTTCTCGCAGGAGGACGACGGCGTGCACGTCAAGGTGACGATCGATGCGCCGCTGGCCACTCTCGCCGCCGGGTACCACGGATTCCATGTCCACGCCACGGGGACATGCACAGCGGACGGCTCCCTGGCGGATTCCACGTGGTTCACCTCGGCCGGCGGCCACTACAAGGACGCCGACGCTGCCCACGCCCATCACGGCACCCACAACGGCGATTTGCCGATCATTCTCGTTAACGACGACGGTGCCGGTCGCGGTGTTGCCGAGGCACGCTTTGTCACGGACCGCTTCGATGTTGACGATATCGTCGGACGAGGACTGATCGTCCACAAGGCTGCCGATAACTACCGCAACATCCCCCTGGGCACGAGTGCGCGCCAATATACTCCGAACTCAGACACCGTTACCGACACCGCCACCGCTACGGGCTTCACCGCCGCCACCGGTAACGCGGGCTCGCGCATGGCCTGCGGCGTAATCGAGGCGAACTAACGAATGGTCGCGGGTGGGACGCATGGGAAAGCGCCGTCCCGCCCGCGATCATATAGGGCCTTCTGTCGGGCGCTATAATCTATCCACCATGAGAATAGGAACAATCGCAAGCCGCCGGAACCTTCTCATCGCTGGCGGTGTCTTGCTGTTCGTCGCGGTGTTCGCGCCGCCCGTATTGGGGGCGCTCGTCCCGGTTGTCATTCTCGGGGGCGTGCTCATCGGTCTCGTGAAGCTGGCATCCGGGCCGCTCTCGCGGTGGGTTGCCAGGTTGCGGCTGGGAATCGCCTGGAAAGTCCTGGGCGTCATTTCGATAATGGGTATCCTGATGGTGTCCGTCAGCGTGGTGAACATCGAAGCGATGGACTACATGCACACGGAGTTACACCAGATTCAAGAACTGCCGGGATCGGCGCCATTCGGCATATCGCGGGCCGTCGACGAATTGGCAGACACGCAACACGGCGCGTTTTTCTCCTTGCTGCCGCTGTTTTCGATGCTGGGGGCTGTTTTCCTGTTCGTGTTCGGCATTGCCATCGCCGTGTCCATAATCACGCCCGTCCGGCGGATGAGAGAGGGGATGCTGCGCATTGCCCAGGGCGACTTCTCGCAGCCGGTTGAAGTGCAGAATCGCGATGAACTCGGTGACCTGGCGAGAGGCATCAACGAAACGGCGCGGGAACTGGCCCAACTGCAGGAAGCGACTGTTGCCGAGGAGCGAGCGCGGGCCCTTAAGGAACAAATCACACATGTCACGTTGGCGCAGGAGGAGGAGCGGCGGCGGATCTCGCGGGAATTGCACGACGGCCTCGGCCCTTCCCTCGCCGCTGCCCTCAACCGCTTGCGCGGCGCGCAGAAGATGATAGGCAGTGATCCCCGGCAGGCCGAGAAAGAACTGGATGAGATCACGCAGGGCCTGAAGGGAAACATCCAGGAGATCCGCCAGCTCATACATGACCTTCGCCCGCTGGCTCTTGATCAACTCGGGCTTCACGGAGCGATTCAGCAACAGCTCGATCGTTTCGAAATGCAGGCGGGGGTCACTCTGTCTGTTGGCATCGACCCGGATATCACACTTGACCCCCTTTCAGAACTGACGGTGTTCCGGGTGTTACAGGAGTGTCTCGGGAATATTGAAAAGCACGCTCAGGCGAGCACGGTGGAGGTGCTTCTGCGTCGGGGCGATGACGGCTGCTGGCTGGCGATCAGCGACGACGGGCGGGGATTTGACGCAGCAACCGCCATGAACGGAGGCAGCGAAGGAGTGGGGCTGATTGGAATGCAGGAGCGGGCTGAACTGGTAGGCGGAACCCTGTCGGTTGAGGGCCGGCCGGGGAGAGGCGCCTGCGTGAGACTAACCATCCGTGGACGTCGAAAGAAACGGACAGAGAGAGGGGAAGAGCTTGGAACGTATCCGAGTATTGCTCGCTGACGACCACACGCTCTTTCGGAAGGGCATCCGCAACATGCTGGAAGAGATGCCAGATGTAGAAGTCGTCGGAGAAGCGGCGACCGGCCGAGAGGCGGTGGAGAAGGCGTGCGCCCTCGTCCCCGACGTTATCCTGATGGACATCAAGATGCCGGAGACGACAGGCATCGAAGCGACGCGCCAGGTCCTCCAGGAGAATCCGCACATCGGCGTCATCCTGGTAACGATGTACGACGACCCGGAGTCTGCCTTCGCCGGCATGCGCGCGGGCGCTCGGGGTTACGTGCTGAAAGAAGCTGAACCCGAGGAGTTGCGGCGCGCCGTCGTGGCTGCACAACGCGGCGAGGTGATGCTCTGTCCGATAATCGCCTCGAAGGTGCTCGAGCATTTCCGCGTCGAGGCGGGCTCTGTCTCGCGGCCGCTGCCGTACGAGCAGTTGACGCGGCGTGAGCTGGAAGTCCTGCAGTCCGCCGCCGATGGCCTCACGAACAAGGAGATCGCCGAGAGGCTATTCATCACCGAGAAAACCACCAAGAACCATATCTCCAACATCTTCTCGAAGCTCAACGTGAACGACAGGACTCAGGCGATTCTTTACGCCCTACGCCAGGGCCTCGTCAGCGTGGCGCCCGCTGACACCCTGTGAGCTGTACCCTCCCGGTAGCCGAGGCTTGTGCATTTGTGGACGGTGTTGAAAAGCGGATAGGCAGGATTTCAGGAGTGGGCGATACTCCCGTCAGCTTCTCGATCCGAGTCGAAAGTGAATCGGGCGAGGGGTCTTGAAGGGGAAACCGGACGGGCGACCGGGACGGAGTCCTGGAGAGAAACCCCAAAGCCGGTCCGCTGCGACGGAGGGCCGAGGGACTGGCTGAGGCCAACGGGAGACCCCAGAGGGGCAACCTGAAGGGAGCGACCCAATGCCCGGCTCAGACCTGAAGCCGCTGTTCGCGCAACCCGCCTCTCGTCGAGAAGCTATTTCTTTGCCTTAGACGCGTGGACCTAGCGTGCCGAGCCGCCGAATGCCCGCTTGATCTCGTCCAGCAGCCCCGGCTGAAGTGCAACGTCGATACCGGTCATGGCGAGCGACTGCCCGACCTGGACCATGTGGCCGTGCGCCGCATCGGTGGCGGCGACAGCCGTGAAGTCGGCGGTGTGATTCATCGCGAACTGCCCCACCTGGAACGTCGGGTGGATCGACGGCACCACCCAACTGACGTTGCCCATGTCGGTACTGCCAGTACTCTCCGGCTTGATCGGCAGGAACGAACGGCCGAGTGACTCGGCGTTTTCCTTGTAGGCGGCAGCGAGTGGGGCGTTGTTGTTCATCGGCTCGTACGTCGTCGTCCATTCCATCTCGACACTGGCTCCGCTGGCTTGCGCGCCCGCTTCGAGGCAGGCGATGAGGCGCTTCTTGAGGTCGGCGAGGTATGCGGGCTGGAGGGAACGCACCTCGAACCTGCCCACGGCCCGGTCTGGAATGATGTTGCTCGCGGCGCCGCCGTACAGAATCACGCCCGCCAGCCGGGAGTCGCGCCGAATGTGCTGCCGGAGTTGCGCCGCCGCCTGGTAAGCGACCACGAGGCCGTCGAGGGCGTTAATCGCCGTCTCCGGCGCGACCGCGGCGTGGGCGCCACGCCCGCGGTAAGTTACCGTCACCTGTTCGACGCCAAACATAGGCGGGTCGGCGATGTCGACGGCGATAGGATGAGCCATCATCGCCACATCCACGCCCTCGAAGGCGCCGGCTTCGATGAGCATCACCTTGCCGCCGATGTCTTCCTCCGCGGGCGAGCCGAGGGCGATGACCGTCACCTGGGACGGATCGAGCGCCGCCTTCGCGCCGATGGCGCCGCCGAGACCGGCTGTGGCGATGAGGTTGTGCCCGCAGGCGTGACCGATCTCCGGCAAGGCGTCGTATTCAAGCAGGTAAGCGATGGTCAGCGGTCCTTCGCCCCATGTGCCCTTGAACGCGGTTTCGATCCCGTAGGCCGATCTCTCGACCCGGAATCCGAATGACTCCAGGCGGTCGGCGAGGAGCTTCGCGGCGCGGTGTTCTTGCAGGGCCAGCTCCGGGTGCTGGTGGATGTCGAGGCTGATCTCGACGAGGCGGTCCTTCGCTGCCTCCACTGTCCGCTTTGCCTTTTCCTTTGCGCTAGTGATGTCCATGACTACTCC
>JBDSHD010000024.1:0-2721 GCA_039918655.1 Dehalococcoidia bacterium
GGCCTCGCCCGGGCAGCGTTCGAAGAAGCGCTTTCTTACACCCGCGATCGTGTACAGGGCGGGAAGCCAATCTGCGAACACCAGGCGGTGCAACTCAAACTCATGGACATGTTCATCACCGTCGAAGCCGCGCGCGGCCTTTCCCGCGCCGCACTCACCTACAACGCCGCCACCATCCCGCCGGCTATCGAATACGCCATCGCCTCGAAGGTGTTCTGCACACAGGCATCCTTCCAGGTCGCAAGCGACGCTCTTCAACTCCACGGCGGTTACGGCCTGGCCAAAGGCATGCTCATCGAAAAATTGTTCCGCGACGCCCGCGCCGCGCTGATCGAAGACGGTACCAACGAAGTGCTGTCACTGGCAGGCGCGCGCCGTATCATCGACAAGCATAACTAGAGAGAGGAGAGCCAGATGGAATTCAAACAAGTACTCGGCCGCCGCCGCACGATCCGCTTCTTCCTGCCCTTCCGGCCGGTGGAGCGGAGCAAGATCCAGAAGATGCTGGAGGCCACGCGCCGCGCCTCCTGCGTCGGCAACGTCATGAACACGCGCGCCATCGTCATCTGGAAAGACCAGGCATCGCCGGAGTTGCTAAAGAACATTACACCACCGCTTGGCTACCAGCAGATGCACACCGCCCCCTGCTTCATCTTCTGGTACCACGACAAGAACGCCTACGAAATCGAGAAGTGGATCCAGGACCTCCACAACCTCGCCGAGACCCGCCGCATCGGTACCGACGTGGCCGAGACCAAGGCGGACATCGATAAGCTGTTGCGCCCCATTTTCGGTGCTTCCTGGCAGATGATGGCCATCGCTCCGCTCGCCTTCATGGACGTCGGCCTCGGCGTCTGCCAGGCGCTCCTCACCGCCTACGACGAGGGCCTGGGCGTCTGCATGATGAGCAGCCCACGCCTCGAACAGGTCGCAAAGCTCCTCAACCTCCCGGACAGCGCCGTCCCCGTCGCGATCATGGCCGTCGGCTACCCTGCCGAATCATGGGAGGCCGGCGGCCAGACCGTGAAACCCCCCTTCGACTCCCTCTTCAGCGAAATGGAGTACGGGAAGCCGTTCGAGCAAGACCCCGCCGTCAACGAGGAACTGAAAGCCGTTGGGATGATCCACCCGGAGGCCCCGCTACCCTGGCGCGACGCCGAACTCAAGTACCTCGAAACAGCCCTCGGTCTGGAACGCAAGATCCTCGCCATCAACTTCGGCCAGGGCACGACGCAGCAGGGCGGCTCACAGTGACGCAAACCATCCCGATCGTTGCGGCCGGTACGGGCGAGTTCCGTCCGCCTGACCCCGACGGCTACCGCGAATACGTCCGCGAGCACAAGGAACGCCGCCTCATCAGCAAGCTCGTCAGCGAGCACGACGCCGTCTCCCGCTTCGTGAGCGACGGCGATTACGTCGCCTACGACCTGAACATCGCCTCTCGCGGCCCCGGTTCCCTGTTCCGCGAGATCATCAGGCAGCGGAAGAAGGACCTCTGGGTGATGGCCAAGTTCACCTGGACCGACGTCAGCCTCCTCATCGCCGGCGGCTGCGTCAGCAAGGTCGATGTCGGCTGGATGGAGTCCGGCCCCATCCTCAACCGCGCCATCAAGGACGGCAGCGTCAAGTTAATCGAGTGGAGCAACGGCGCACTTGCTTACCGCCTGCTCGCGGGCTCCCTCGGCGTGCCCTACCTTCCGATGCGCTACCTCGGCGGCACCGACACCTTCAAGCAGTCCGGCGCAATCCTCACCGAGGATCCGTACACACACAAGCCGATCTGCGTTGTGCCGGCCCTCAACCCCGATGTCGCCCTCATCCACGCCCACCAGGCCGACATCTACGGCAACACCCGCATCTTCGGCGCCGGCGTCTCGCCGGTCGAGATGGCGATGGCCTCGAAGAAGGTCATCATCTCCGCCGAAGAGATCGTCGACACGATAGAGATCCGCAAGCAGCCCCAACGCACCACGATCCCCTACTACTTCGTCGACGCCGTCGTTCACGCGCCCTTCGGCTCGTATCCGGGTAGCACCCAGGGTCTGTACGGCGCCGATCTCGAACAATGGCTCGCGTTCGCCGCCGCGGGCGCAATGGGCAAGACCGATGAGTACCTCGAAAACTGGGTGTTCAGCGTAGCCGACCACCAGGAGATGCTGGAAAAGCGTGTCGGCGAGGCGAAGCTCAAGGCCCTGCGGGACGCTGATACGCTGAAAGAGGGTTACTATGACTGACTCGGATAACCCCACCCTCAGCTTCACCGACATCGAGGCCACAATCTGTCACATCTCGCGCCTGATCGAAGAGGACAAGCTCTACTTCGTCCAGATGGCAGGCGCGCCACTCATGGCCCTGCTGATGGGCAAACGCCTGCACGCCCCCAACGTCGGCTACGTCGTGGAAGAAGGCGCCGTCTGTCCGGACCCCGAGTTTCCCCTGCCGCGCATGATGCTCGGCTCCAGCGGCGTCCACTTCCGCGCCGTCCAGTGGACGAGCATGCTCATGGTCGACTCTCACGCCGCTCTCGGCTTCATGGACTACGGCCTCCTCGCCGCCCTGCAGGTTGACCGCTTCGGCAACTTCAACTCCACCCACATCGGCGGCACCTACGACAAGCCCGAACGCCGTTTCGGCGGCCCCGGCGGCGCGAACGAGATCGCCTCGCAGTGCTGGCGCACCATCATCATGACCAAGCTCCAGAAGCGGAAGTTCGTGGAGAAG
>JBDSHD010000025.1:0-4155 GCA_039918655.1 Dehalococcoidia bacterium
TTTACCCGTTCGACGTTCTCCTTCGTCTGCTTCAGACGGTGCTCAGCCTCCTCGATCTTGAGGCGGTAACGCTGGATATCAGCCGCCTCTTCCACCAGCTCGCGACGCTCTTCCGGGCGCAGATTCAAGATGGATTCGACGAGGCCCTGGCCGATGATGGCGTAGGAGTTCTGACTCACCTCTGCGGTAGCAAGGATCACCTGGATTTCGCGCAACTTCGCCCGTTGTCCGTTCAGGAAGTAGTCACTGTCGCCGTTCCGGCTACCACGGCGCGTGATCGATACCTCGTTCGAGGCGACGGGGAGCCAGCCGGTACTGTTGTCCAGCACCATGGTCACTTCAACGCGATCGGCGCGGGCGCGCTTCTCGGAGCCGGCATAGATGACGTCGTCGAGCTTCTTGGCGCGGATTAACTTGCTCGACTGCTCGCCCAGTACCCAACGAAGAGCGTCGGCGATGTTGGACTTGCCTGACCCGTTCGGTCCGACGATGGCGGTCAGGCCCTGGCCAAAATCAAAGCTGGTGCGGGCGGCGAAGGACTTGAAGCCCTGCAGTTCCAGGCGTTTGAGGTACATGCGGGCTACCCGGTCGCCGCGAGAGTTTCGAGGGCCTGCCGGGCGGCGTTGAGTTCCGCCTGTTTCTTGTTCCGGCCCTGTCCCTGGCCCAGCGCCTGTTCACCCACGGAGACTTCAACGGTGAAGAGTTTGGCGTGATCGGGGCCCTCCGAGGAGACGAGGGTGTAGGACGGTATCTGGTGCCAGCGGGTCTGCGCCACGTGCTGCAATTCGGACTTACTGTCGGCCGAAAAGCCCTGCGCGGCGATCTCATCGAAGTCCGGCTTGAGGAGCTTCAGGACAAGCTTCTGGGCGAACCGGAATCCCTGGTCCATGTAGGCGGCGCCGATGAGAGACTCGTAGGCGCCAGCGAGATTGGACGGTCGCCCGCGTCCACCGGATAGCTCCTCACCCTTGCCAAGCACGAGGTATTCGCCGAGTTCGATGCGCTCTGCAGCCTTGGCGAGCGCATCCCAGCGAACGAGGATGGCGCGCACCTGGCTCAATTGCCCTTCCGTCATCCCGGGGTAGTCACGGAACAGGCGCTCAGAGACGATGAGGCCGAGTACGGCGTCGCCGAGGAACTCCATACGTTCGTTGGACTCAACGTCCTCCGCGGCTTCGTTGAGGAAGGAGCGGTGGTACATCGCCTGTTGCAGCAACGCGGGGTCCTTGAAGGCAATGTCCAAGTGTTCTTCGAGATCGGTGACGGGTCGTGACCGCTGCATCGTTGCTGACTGCCTAACCATAGCGCAAATAGAATACCTTTGATAAGAAGAGCCGCCCTTAAAGCGGCTCGATTTCGCACTTACGCGAAGGTTTACCCTGAAATCTTAGGCGCGGCCTAAATGAGGTGTCAAGGAAAGACTCTACAATAAGATCGCGATATGGCCGGGAACCCAAAACTTATCGATAAACTGTACATCGATCTCGCCCCGAAATGCCGTTCCTTACTGCGTGCCGTGACGGACTGCGCAGAGGAATACGGTGTTCGGCCTTACCTCGTCGGCGGCCCAGTGCGCGACCTTCTCCTCGATCTGTCACCATTCGACATCGACGTCGTTATAGAGGGCGATGCGGTGGCGGTGGCCAGAGCTGCCGCAGCCCGAGTTGGCGCCAGGCTCAAGAAGGCGACACGGTTTGGGACGGCGACCGTGTCCTCGGGTGATTGCAGCATCGACCTAGTAACTTCACGGGCTGAAAGTTACCGTCGCCCAGGGGCTCTCCCAACGGTCCGGACGTCGACGCTTGGCGACGACCTCCGCCGTCGAGACTTCAGCATCAACGCGCTTGCCGTCAGTCTGAACGGTCCGAACCGGGGCAAGGTTGTAGATCCGACCGGTGGGCTGGACGACCTGAAGACAGGAGTGATCAGGGTCCTTCACGACCGTAGTTTCCTGGATGATCCGACCCGGATTATCCGGGCGGCGCGGTACGAGCAGCGTTTCGGGTTCTCTATTGAGCCGGAGACGCTGGGCATGATCAAGCGCGATCTTGATGCTCTTTCGACCGTGAGCGGATCGCGTCTGCGAAGGGAGCTGGAGCGCACGCTGCGCGAGGCGCGGCCGGAGCCGGCCCTGCTGAGGATGTACGCTCTCGGGATCCTGCTGGCGATCCAACCAGGGCTTTCGTTTGGACTGGCCCAGGCAGCAGCGATGGAACGCTTGAGGTTGATGAACGAGGATTCGTTGGCAGCGCGTTGGGTCGTCCTTTGTTGGAACGCGGCGGCGGTCGAAATCGCAGCGATTTGCTCGCGGCTGGCGCTGACCAGGGGTCAGTGCGATGCGGTGGGGGCGCTCCCCGTCCTGCGCAACGCAGCGAAAAAACTGGCGCGTGATTGCAGGCCGAGTGAAGTCGTCGGGACCCTGAGCGGCCTCCCACTGGCGGCCGTTGCGGCGCTGGCATGCATATCTGGTGTCGACACCGCGCGCCGGCAAGCATTGGACTACATTGAGCGCCTGAAGCACGTGCGGCCCTTGCTGCGGGGGGATGATCTGATCGCCCTGGGTGTCCCCACCGGACCCCGTGTGGGCGAGGTGACGGCGAGACTGAGGGAAGCCAGGCTGGACGGTCAGGTGAAGACGCGGGAGGACGAGGCTGCGATGGTGCAGGCAATGATGGCAGAGTGGAGTCCGTCCGGTGTCGGATAATCAAGTGGAGATGAGGTGTCACGTCTGCGGTGAGGCAATCGCTGAGCTCGGACACAACCAGTGCAGCAACTGCCACCGCCCGTTTCATCTGCGCCAGCGCGAGGACGCGTCCGGCGGAGATTGCGGCGAAGTCTGGATCAATGAGCAGTTCCTGGCGCTGGAGTCTGCTTGCCTCATCTGTCTGGGCAAAGGCACGGGTCCGCGAAACGCCGAACCTCCGGTAGCCCGCGGACACTAGGGCTGAGCGCCCAATCCTGACGCTAAGCCGTCACTTCGGTAGGCTCTTGTTTATTCAATGGAGACTCCAGAGGCGGCTGACTCACCTTCTCAATCACCCTCTGGCTTGTCGTTCGGCACCGACACGTTCGCCTCGTTGCATGTCCGACAGTATCGCTATCTCCTGGGCGGCACCGCGCTGTCCCAGGTTGCGAGCTGGATGGAGGAGGTGGCTCGGGGCTGGCTCGTCCTTGAGCTAACAGGATCCGCGTTCCAGCTAGGACTGTTGGGGTTCATCCGGGGGTTTTCCCAGCTACTTATGTCACCTGTGGCCGGAGTTCTCGCCGACAGGCTGGACCGGCGCCGATTGGCAGCGCTGACCCAGGTGATCCCGGCGGTGGACGCACTGCTGATTGCTGTTCTCATTGGGACCGGCTCGATCGCGGTGTGGCAGCTTTACCCGCTGGTGGCGATCAGCGGGATAACCGGGGCCGTGAACGTGCCGACGCGGCAGGTCCTGGTGTACGACGTCGCGGGGGGCGAGAACATCGCCAACGCCATCGCCCTCAACTCTGTCGTGGCCAACGTCGCCCGGATTATTGCGCCGGCCGTTGGCGGTGTGGTCATCGGGTCGGTTGGAGTGGGTGCGTCCTACTACGCACAGGCCGTGTTCTTCGTGCTGGCGACGATGACAACCTTACGGCTGCATCCGATCACCCACGCGGAACCGGTGCGTTCACCCCTGTGGCAGAGCATCCGGGACGGGTTCGCGTACGTTCGAGGAGACCCGGCGATTGCGCGGTTGGTCCTGCTGAACGCGATACCGAATCTCCTGATCTACCCCTACATCGGCCTGATGCCACTGTTCGCGCGCGATGTCCTTGGGGCTGGTTCGGCAGGGTACGGAGTCCTGTTAACGGCCGCAGGTTTCGGGTCGATCCCCGGTGGGCTGATGGTCGCCTCAATGTCGAACTACCGGTGGAAGGGGCTGGTGATGGGTCTGGCGGCCTGCCTCTACATGGCGATGGTGGTGCTGTTCTCGCTGTCCGACATCTTTGTGCTTTCGTTCGCGATTCTCGTCGTGGCCGGGGTTGGTTGGTCGGTCATGGTCACGCTCAACCAGACGTTGATTCAGCTTAAAACGGAGGACGCTTATCGCGGCCGGGTGCTGTCGCTTTACACGATGGCGGCGGGTTTTACACCATTCGGGAGCTTAGCGATGGGAGTGACCGCCT